>JAXGTM010000204.1:0-3525 GCA_040774925.1 Atribacterota bacterium
AAATCATCTCTTATTTTTTGAATAAAACACATCAATTCTTTTGTCTCTTGCGGATTCATACCAGCAGCCGGCTCATCCAGTAAGAGGATTTTAGGTTCTGTAGCTAAAGCTCTGACGATTTCCAGTTTTCTCTGCTGACCATAAGGCAAGCTACCAGCCTTTTCATTTTTACACCTTTCTAAATCGACTTTTTCTAACAGTTCGATTGACTTTCTGTATATTTCTTCCTCTTCTCTCACGTAACCGGGAAATTTAAAGATAGCTGATGCAAGATTAGATTGTAAACGTAAATGAAATCCAATCATTACATTATCAATTACAGTTAGGTTTTCCATCAGTCTAACGTTTTGGAATGTCCTTGCTATACCAAGTTTGGCTATTCTATCAGGCTTCATCCCAGTAATATCTGTATTTTGAAAATATATTTTATTAGTAGTAGGAGTATATACACCAGTAATCATATTAAAAATAGTTGTCTTACCCGCACCATTGGGACCTATAAGACCAACTAATTCTCCTGCTTGTACTTTTAATACAAAATTTTTAACAGCTGTCAACCCACCAAAATTAATAGTGATATTATCTAAATTTAAAATATCCATTAAGAAGCACTTCCTTCAGTGTTTTTTTTGTTAGAAAAAATTCTTTTCGTAAAACGGAAGAATCCTTCCCATGTAAATTCAACTCCTCCCATCAGCCCTCTTTGTTTATACAGGATTAAGACCAGAAGTAGAACGGAGAAAGAAACCATCCTCAATCCTGGTATGGGTGGGAAATGAATTGGTCCAAAATCAAAGCCAGCTTCTATTGGACGAAGGTATTCCAGAAAAAAATTATAAAGAAATGCAGCTATAACTGTACCAGTTATACTGCCTAACCCTCCCAGAACAACTACAGCCAGGATATTAAATGTCATTACCAGCATGAAAGCTTTTGGATCTATGGTTGTCAATAGACAGGCAAACAGCCCTCCTCCCACCCCTGCAAAAAAAGCACTGATAGTGAAAGACATTACCTTATGATAAGTAAGATTTATTCCCACAACTTCAGCAGCAATCTCATTTTCTCTTATTGACATTAAAGCCCTTCCGTAGCTACTATTAATTAGCCCGGCAATAACATAGATTGTGACTACCGCTACCCCTATTGACCACCAGAGATTAGTAAATTCTGGAATACCTTTTATGCCTAAAGCACCATTGGTAATATGTGGCAGATTGTTTGCTACAATCCTGATTATTTCAGCAAATCCTAAAGTAGCTATTCCTAAATAGTCACCTTTTAATCTTAATACTGGTAAACCAATTAGAAATCCTGCTAACCCTGTAATTAACCCTGACAAAAGTAACGCAACAACAAAAGGAGCATGTATGACAGTAAAAGGCCAGATTAATGGTTCAAGTATGAAACTGGCTTCTTTATAATATGGAGGAAGAACCAGCAGGGCAGTTACGTATGCTCCAATCGCCATAAAACCAGCATGGCCAAGAGAAAATTGTCCGGTAAATCCATAAATCAGATTCAAACTTACACCAAGCGTAACGTAAATTGCTCCTAGGTTAAGTATTCTTATTTTATAGGCATCCAGTTTGTTTTGGGCAAAATAAACTAATACAAACAATATAAACAGGGCAACTATGGTACATAACTTTTTATTTCGTTTTATCATGTCTCTACACCTTCTCCTGTACCTTTGTGCCTAAAATACCGTCAGGTTTAAGTAATAATATTATTATTAAAATAAAAAAAACAAATGCATCTCTATAGCCAGATAATGCAGGTAAAAAAGTGACAAACAAGATTTCTGACATACCGAGAACAAAGCCGCCCAGCATAGCACCAGGTATACTTCCAATCCCTCCAACTACAGCTGCTATGAATGCTTTCAAACCGGGTATAATTCCCATAGTAGGGACTATTTGCGGGAATCTAAGACTCCATAATATTCCACCTACCGCCGCTAAAGCAGAACCAATAATAAATGTTACTGAAATAGCCCTGTTCACACTAACTCCCATTAATCTTGAGGTTTCTATATCTGTAGATATTGCCCTCATTGCTAAACCTGTCTTTGTCTGATAAATAATATAAATTAAGATTGATAAAAAGATAATTGATACTCCTATAGAGGCAAATAATGTTGATTGAATACGTATTTCACCAAATTGAAATATTTTACTAAAAAAAGCAGGGCGATGCACAGATTTTGGGATACCAGAAAAAACTACAATAGATAAATTCTGTAAAAAGAAAGACACTCCGATAGCTGAAATTAAAGCCGATATTCTAGGTGCATCTCTCAATGGTTTATAAGCAATTCTTTCCGATAACATACCCGTAAAAGCAGTTAAACCGATTGCTATTATTGCTGAAACCCACCAGGGAAGATGAAAAATCAAAATTCCAAAGTATAGGAAGTAGGGTGCTAGCATAAATATTTCCCCATGAGCAAAGTTTATCAATCTCAGGATGCCATATACCATAGTATATCCAATGGCAATCAAAGCATATAAACTTCCGAGTGATAAGCCATTAGCAATATTCTGCAATAGCAGATTTATAGTCATATACTTCTCCTTGTCGTTATTGGGTTGTTAGTCATAAATTGGTTTTATTGATAGGCAAAAGAGATAGGTTAAAACCCTATCTCTTTTGCTTTTACTGATTTTTGATATCTATTGATTATTTAGGGATAAACCGTAGCCTCGTATTTATAATCTCCATTAACTATTTTTACCAGCACTGCAGGTTTAATAGCATCACCATTTTCATCAATTGTGATTGAGCCACCTGCTCCCTGGAAATCTTTTGTTGATGCTAAGGCATCTTTAATTGCAACAGGGTCAAACGAGTTTGCTCTTTCAATAGCATCAATTAACAGATTATAGGAATCGTAACATAAAATTGAAACAGCATCTGGTGGTAAATTATATTTTTCTCTGAATAACTTCGCAAATTTCTCAGATTCAGGGGTAGCTGGCTGATCTTCAGCAAAGAAAGTACTGGCAATTAAACCTTCGGCAGCTTCTTTTGCTAAATCTACCAGGACTGGATTATGCAAAGTATCTCCACCTAAATATTTACCGGTATAACCCAATTCTCTTCCTTGAATGGCTATCAGGGCTACGTCTCCAAAATATCCAGGGAAAAATAGAGCTTCCGCACCTGAAGCAATGATTTGACTCAATTGTGCACTGAAATCCTGGTCTCCGGTATTATATTTTGTATCGCTTACAATCTCTCCACCCAGACTTTCAAAGGTTCTTTTATAGAAATTGGCAAGACCAACAGAATAGTCTTGTGCTATATCAACCAAGAGAGCAGACTTTCTAATTCCAAGAGTTTCGTAAGCATATTTCGCCATAACCTCACCCTGGAAGGGGTCAATAAAACATGCACGGAAGACATACTCTTTCCCTTGAGTAACCAAAGGATTTGTAGCAGTACCTGAAATTAAAGGTATTCCTGCTTTATTGGCCACTTCACCTCCCGGTATAGCCATTCCACTACCATAACTGACAAAAA
>JAXGTM010000205.1:0-3499 GCA_040774925.1 Atribacterota bacterium
ACAGGGCAGGTATTGGTATCAGCCGCCAGGGCAAGTCTCAAACAGAATCCAGGTTGTTATAGCCTCCTGGAAGTACCATTAATAGACTTCATTTATGGGGAAAAGGAAGAGTTGCTGAAACGGTTAATATAGTGTTTGATACGATAAAATTGTACTATTATTTTTAAATCATCCAGTATATCTGTATAAGATAGGTGGAAAATGAGTAAAAATATAAAAAAAACAGATGTTTTTGACAGGATAGTAGACTCTCTGGATATTGAAACATTTATTGCCTGTCAAAATGAAAAAGAAGGCAGAACAATTGGTCTGGCAATAATGGAAAAATTAGGGTTCCAGGATGCTGATATAGTATTTATAGAATTTCTTGGTCCCGGAGCGCGCATAAGAATAAGAGCTAATATTTTTAAACCCGGAGATTCTTATGGCTGGATGAATATATGTGATTAAAAGAGAGGGTTTAATAAAAAGATGAACAATAGTAGTTTTAATAAAAAAAATTTATTACTTGTCCCTCTTGACCCGGTACATGATGTTGCACTGAAAATTCTGAATCGAAAATTAAGAGATAGGGGGCATCATACTATCTTATTGCCTCCAGATCTGCCTTTAGAAGAAATAATTAATCAGGCCAGTGGTGTTAGTATTGACTATGTTCTGGTAAGTAGAACACTGGGATATGGAGTTGCTGAATTATTAAGTAAATTCATTGACCTGACAGAAGCAGCAAAGATAAGAGATAAAGCAAAAATAGTTCTTGGAGGTAAAGCAATAACTCCACAGTTAGCTGCTGAATTAGGTTTTGATAAAGGATTTGGTTCCGGTACAGATTTTGAAGAGATAATAGCGTATATTGAAGGGAGAATATTTCATAAAGAGAAGGAGAAATTATTTAGAAAAAAAATATCAATTCCCGCTAGCCATACCTATCAATATACCAATTATAGAGTAAAATCCTTATTGGATGAAATTACAGATGAGATTATTGAATGGAGTAATAATAAAAGCAGCCCTGGAATTGAAAGAGCAAGATTGAAAGAGAGAATTATATCTCTTTCACAGGATGACACCATATGCGATGATGTTAAAGCCAAAAGAATAAATAAGTTGAAGAAAGAATATTTACATTATTGTGATGACAAAATCGTTCGTTTCTACGAAAGAGGACTGCTTCCAGAGAAAGTTAGGAAATTATCTCTGGATGAGATTAAAAAACTGGATTCCTATATAGAAAAACAAAAAAAGAATTCAGAATTTAAAAAAATAAGACATACGCAAGCACTTCCTCTAGTTTTTGTGCAATATGGCACAGGTTGTCCTACTATGGATATAGCCCACATAAAAACAAGTGAAGCATGGGGAGCAGATGGAGTATTTCATTTTGATCCTTCCTGGGGAGCAAGAACTGAAGGGCTGTTAGAAGGAGTACTCTCCCATGAAGAGGATGGTTCAATTATTACCTGGGAAAACCTGATTAAAATAAAAGCCTCTCTGCATCAAGAGACTATCTGGACCGTCAGAGCACACAGAGGATTAAATACTCCTGAAACAGCGATTTTGGCAGGTAAATTAGGCGCTGACCTTACAAAAATTCATATAGTATATGGATCATTAAATGGAGGAACTGACCCGGCAAGATTAACAGTTGACGGAATAGAAGCTATCAAATATGCGGCAAGATATAATATGCCATTTGATGAGCCTACCAATGAAGAATTAGGAGGTGTGCCAGCTTACAAAGCATTTGCAGGCATGCTGATAATAGCTGACTTAGCATTGAAATTAAAAGCCCAACCAATACTTAAACCACTTTTTTGCTATTCCCCTGATATCATGATTAATGGACAGATGGATGATAATTATATAGATTATAATATAGCAAAGATTAACAGTCTCCGTTCTATAATTGATGCACCGATTTGGCCGGGAGAACCTATTGGTTTTATGACTCATTCTGAAGATCGTGTCCAGTCATCTCTTACTACTGCATTACATGCAGCAATAGCAATTTCCCTACAGGTAGATGCTATCACTATAGCCTCAGCCGATGAAGCATATTCTAGAGGACCAATATCTCTTTCTTCCAGAATAGATACACTTAGAGCTGTGCAGGAAACATTTCGCTTTTTGGGAAAATCTCATATAAAACCGACTGTAAAAGTGAAAGAATATGAAGAAGACATAATTAAAGGAATTGAAAAGACATTAGAAAATGTTGCCAGAAGAGGTAGTTTTGTAAACGCGCTTTACGAGGGATTACTTGGTAGCCCTCAGGATGGAGCCTATCCTGGCCGAGCGGGGAAAGACACAATAATTATAAAGTAAAAAATACTTAATGATATGAAAAGAAGAGTAATAGGTATACTGGGCACTGCCAAAAATACTGGAAAAACTACAACTCTAAATTACTTATTAAAATGGTTAAATACTAAAGAAATAAAGGTTGGTTTAACCAGTATTGGTTACGATGGAGAAGATATTGATAATATTACCGGATTGCCCAAACCCCGCATTGCAGCTCAACAAGACAACGTTATTGCAACTGCTGAAAACTGTATTTCTACATTTAAAGATAATATAAAAATAATTGAAAAAACCTCTGTTAATACCTCACTCGGAAAAATTTTGATCGGTAAAGTAAAAAAAGATGGATTGGTAGTATTAGCGGGACCGAATAAGGGTCAAGACCTTCAAATAATTATCCAGAAACTAAAAGAACATGATCCTGGTGTTATACTAGTAGATGGTGCTTTAAACAGAATGATACCATTGATTCATTGTGATGCTCTTATATTAGCAACTGGTGCTTCCAGAAATACAAATATTGATTTTCTTGTAGATGAAGTTGACAGTATATGCAGAGCATTTAGTCTGCCTTTAAGGAAAGAGGAAGATATTTTCCATCAAGAGATCAAAGGAATAAATAAAAACAATATTACCATTATTCAAAAAAATGGATATTTTAAACAAATTAATGAGCATTCTTTACTTGGCTTAGAAACATTTAACAAACTTATTAATATTATTGATGAGAAAGAATCTGAAGAAATCTATATTCCAGGTATTATCCATGATAAATTTTTAAAAAAAATAACTAACAAGTATTCCCTGTTGTTTCAAGGAAAGACAATTATCATTAATAACCCCGCTTTTCTTTTGATTGGTTCTCAAGATATCAGCCATTTGAAAGACTTGTTTGTTGATATATTTAACAAAGGAATAAAGCTAAAGACACTTTATAAGTTACCCATTTTAGCAGTTACCATTAATCCATTTTATCCAAAGTACAGCAGATTTGGAAAAAATAGTTATGAAGAAGCATATATAAATGAAGAACAATTATTTCAGGAAATGAAAAAAAGGGTACAATTTCCAGTAATAAATATTAAAAGCGAAAGTAGTGCCAAATTAGAAGTGGTCATAAAAAAGGTTTTGAATATGTGAAGTAGTAAAAACGTTTAAAATAATAATGAGTATTGCAAAAAAGAAACGGAGTGGT
>JAXGTM010000206.1:0-3465 GCA_040774925.1 Atribacterota bacterium
CGTTAAATATATCCTCAGAAACTAGCTTAAAATCTTTCTTGAGCTCATTAGAAGGCATATCTTGTATTTCAAATGAATTATAAAGATATGTAGTTTTAACATTTATATTATCCTTATCTACATATAAAACTTCCCCAGCCTGTAAACATTTAATCCCATTAATTAATGTTCTATCAGAGGTTACATATCCAAAACCTAACAGTTCAATGACAGATAACGTATTTAATTCTTTACTACCTGTATTCTGAATTAACCACTCAACAGAATCGGAAATATAAAGATGGTTATCTTTAGAAAAATAAAATATGGGAACAGCTCTAATTACCCCAGCATTCACTTCAACTCTCATTATTGATTCTGTGGTATCGACGTTACTATAATGTACTAAAAAATATGGCAATGCTAAGCTTTTAAGCTCTTCCATATTAGTCCAGTCAACATTGACTAGCATGTGCTTTGGCTTAAAAACGAAAATATCTTTGTTTATTCGTACTTTGTCCCAATTATCATCATTGAAAGATAGATAAATCTGGATTTTCAATCACTCTTCTTTCTCATCTCTAAAATTTTATTCCATGTCCATGGAATAAAATGAAACAGATACAAAGACCATACTTTCCAATCAAAAATGAGACCACACTTTAGTGCATTTTTCATGCTTCTTCTAACATACTTTGGATCTTGTGTAACAAAAAAATGGTAACGAAGTACTTTGCTCCAATGGCGCTTGAGCATACGCCTCCTTGTCTCTTTAGAACAACCAAGTTTATCAATAACATCCAGAGTGATTTCCGATTCTTTTGGTTCAGTATCTTTTAACTTAGCTTGTCTTTGGTGTTCTAAACTTCCAACTCTTTTGATAATACATACTGTAATATCGGAATGGAAAACAATTTTTCTATGAAATGATATGTATAACAATAGTTCCAAGTTCTGGCCGTGATATTTCTCATTTAATTTACCTCCTGGTAGAAACTTAAGACACTCTTTTCTAAAACAGTATGTTGACGCACTACCCATAAAGAAACCATTTATGAGTAGTGCGTCATATACTCCTGCACTGCTCGGTGGAGATTTCCAATATGCAAATTTCCGCTTGAGAATCCTTAGAGATTTCTCCTCGCATATATAGCTGTCACTATATACAGCACCGGCGTCCGGATTCCTCGAGAAGCAGTCAATATGAGCGTCAATCTTCCCTGGAAGCATGATATCGTCGCTGTCGCAAGGCACAATATATCCTCCCCTAGAGTATTTATAGCCAAGGTTAGTGGCACTGCAAACTCCTTTGTTCTCCTGGAAGATGTATGTGATCCTTTCCTGCCCGAACTTGGCCTTAAGAAGGGGTTCGAAGCGTTCAAAAACCTTTTTTGTACCATCCGTAGAGCCATCGTCAACAAATATTAACTCTTTATTTGGATAGTTTTGTAACAAAAGGCCAGCAAAATATGGTTCAAGGTGGCTTTCACCGTTGTAACAAGGAGTTACTATCGATACGAGAGGTGAATTAGCAGTAGTTCTGATATTTACTGTCAATTTTTCCCTCCAAAACTCTTTTAATATACTCATATTTTCTTTGTTCTTTAGATAACTTTTCGGGGTTAGGTCTTGATTCTTGAATTGGCTTATATGTCAATTTTATTAATTTATCTGCTTCTTTGATTGATCAAGCACTTAAAAAGCTTTGAAATTTTTTAAAAACTATTGTAAATGTTAAGTAATGAATAATTTAATGCCAATCAAAAAGGAAGCTAATTATTCTCACTTGAAACTAACCCACCCGAGAAAAAATAATAACAATGAACTCAAATGGTTTTGGACCATTATTTGTATTTCTCGCCCTCCGTTTTCTGAGTTCCTATTTTCCATAATGAATCCCTTTCACCTATACATTCCTTCTAACGATAGGATTCTCAATTCATATTGAGAATATAGGCATGTTGGGTCAACCGATCAACTAAAGCAGTTGTCATCATGGTAACCGGAAACATTTCTGTCCAGCGAGAGAATTCAAAACTAGAGTTATGTTTATACCCCCTCGTTCGTTTCTTTCGATTAGTGCTTAAAAAAGGGCTTTATCTTGAGCAAAGCATTTTTCTAATTGTATCAAAATTCGATCTTCTTTCGCTTCAAACAATGTAGTTACTAAACTTGTTACCGAAGTATAACTCAGGTTATTGATTTATTTTAGTTCCTTAAATAAGATAAATAGGATGTTTTGTATTTTTAATAGCTATCGAACTATCGTAAAACTGATAAACTTAACTTTACTCTTAATAATGATGTTCATCGAAAATACAACCAGATACTATTTTAATTAGATATGAAAAATCCTTGAAGATTTGAAAAAAAAAATAGAAAATTTTATATTACTTTTCTTTAATCATGTTTATTATACTTTTTTACCATCTCCTGGAACTGGGAATTTTCATTAGCTAAAACATCAAATTTACCTTGAGCAATAATACTCCCTCGATCTATGAGGTAAATCTTATCGCAATTTCTCACTGTACTCAGGCGATGGGCGATAATTATTAACGTTTTCGTTTTTGATAAATTTTCAATGGCTTTGTAAACCATCTCTTCAGTAATCACATCCAGGGAGCTGGTAGCTTCATCAAGAACCAGAACCTCCGGGTCGTGATAAAGCGCTCGAGCAATACCAATCCGTTGCCGTTGGCCCCCGGAAAGGCGTATTCCTCGTTCTCCTACGATCGTCTGGTAACCATTGGGAAGTTCATTGATAATAAAATCATGGATTCCCGCAGTGCGAGCAGCAAGCTCAACTGCTTGGTGGTCAATTATTTGTTCTGAAATACCAAAGGCAATATTATTAATGACGGTGTCGTCACTCAGAAAAATTTGTTGGGGAACATATCCTAAATTTTCTTGCCAGTTTGTTTTATTTCCATTTGTAAGAGGAATACCATCAATAAGAATTTCTCCTGATGTTGGATCTAAAAGCCCCAGGATGAGATCTACAGTGGTAGTTTTTCCCGAACCAGTCGGTCCAACAAATGCCACCGATGTTCGCCAGGGAATGGTTAAAGATATGTCTCTCAGGACTGGTTCTTTCACATCCGGATAGTAAAAATTTACTTGTTCTAAACGAATTTCTTTTTGGAAAGGAAGTGGTGGTATAGCATCAAAATTTTGAATGTCCTCGGGAACTACTTGTTCTGCTCCAGATAATTCTTCTGTTACTTTCAATACAGTAGGATAGTTAAAACGAACTTGGGTTAATGAGAGAAAAAATTGTTGGAGCGCTGGCATTAATCGATAGCCAGCAAATGCATATAGGCTTACCATCGGAATAATCTCGCCTGCACTTCCTCCCGTACGAAGCAGGTAAAGAACCAAAACAATAATTCCACCGAAAGCAATTGTTTCCAAGGCAAAACGAGGGAGGCTTCCAATGAGAGAATGAGAAATCATCAAATTTGAAAAGAGATGAGAAGCAGAAGA
>JAXGTM010000207.1:0-3378 GCA_040774925.1 Atribacterota bacterium
GAAAACCATAGGTTTACCAACGGATGAATTAGAAGACGATATGCTACAATGTTTGTATGAAGACAAGAATTTTAGCTCACAGTGTCTATCGAACAGAGTTTCATACCGTATGGATCCCCAAATATCATCCCGTATCCTTAATAATGGATTACGAGATACCGAAGGGAACTTTCTCCAAAAGTACTAAGGAGTTCATCTGGTTGCCAGATCATAGAATGAAGTATCGAAATAGATAATATTCGTATGATTATTATTATGCAACCAAGATACAGTGTTGTTGTTGCCAGTCAAGTAAAAACACAATCAGCTAGTAATTTAAGGAAAAATTTTCCTGGCTTTCTGAAGTCTATTGGAAGGAGAATATAATCTGATCATCAAGATATTTTATCTCCACGATATGCAATGATAAAAATATAATTATCAAAGATGTACAATTCTAACAAAGCCAGGATTTAAGCCAAGCAAAACTTCTAATGTTTTAAAAGTGCTATAGACTTGTCCTTGGATATCTACAGTAAACAGTTTGTGTTAATAAAACTGTTGAAATAACCATGAATATTAGATATTAATAAGTAAAAAAAGAATAAAAGTAAATTGTTTTAATGAATTTAGTAATAATAAATTTATTATTAAAATATTATCTTATTAACATTATATTGATATTTTAATCGGTATTAATAAATCTTATTTGTTATTATGTTATTATAAATATAATAATATTCAAATAAAAAAAAGTAAATATATTATTTCAATATAGATATTTGTGCTGTTTAGTCCTATAGAAGGGTAATACTCCTCCTGCTAGAATAATAGCTTTTTCTCTTTCTGCAAGATTATGGATCGAATCAAACTCCTCATTTTTAGTAATATTGTTAATAGTAATTTTGTTTGAATTTAAATCATTTATCTCGATATACAACACATCTCCTAGATCTAAATCATTGTAATCACTTTCATTTTTGAAAGTTAATGGTAATATGCCAAAGTTAATAAGATTGCTACGATGAATTCTTGCAAAAGATTTTGCTATTATTATTTTGATACCAAGATACATAAGCGTTAGTGCTGCATGTTCTCTACTTGATCCCTGCCCATAATTTGTGCCACCAATTATAATACCAGATTTATCTTTTTTCATTTTATTAGCAAAATTACTGTCAATCATATTAAAAGTGTATTCGGATAGTTTAGGTAAATTTGAACGAAAGTGCAATATATCAGGGCCAGCAGGGATTATATCATCTGTTGTAATATTATCGCCAAGTTTTAATTGTATTTTTGCTTCAATTTTATTTTCTAGACCTTCTTTGATCGGTAAAGAAACTATATTGGGACCTTTTATAATCTCCAATTTTTCTGGAGTATCTGAAGGAGGGATTATCATATTGTCATTAATAGTAAATTTCCTTTTAAAATTTATTTTTTGCATATCTAACCCTTTTTTTATTAAATCCCTGGGGTCTGTAATCACTCCAGTAATTGCTGAGGCCGCTGCTACCTCGGGGCTAACAAGATAGACTAGAGCAGTTTTTGTTTTACTTCTACCTAAAAAATTACGATTATATGTTCTTAAGCTAACGCCATTAGATGGAGGAGAGAAACCCATTCCAATGCAAGGACCACATCCTGATTCCAATATTCTAACACCTGCTGATAATAGATTATTTAATAACCCTCTCCTTTCAATTTCCTGTAATACTTGTCTGGAACCAGGATTCCAGGCCATACTTATATTTGGGTGTACCTTATTATTTTTAAGTATCAACGCCACTTTTGTTATATCCTCAACAGAAGAATTAGTACAACCTCCAATGGATATTTGATCGACTTTTATGCCCGAAATGTCTTTAACTTTTACAACATTATCGGGAGAATGGGGTTGTGCAATTAATGGTTCCAAAGAATCTAAATCTATTTCAAAATATTGATCATAAATAGCATCTTCGTCAGGAAGTATTTCTATAAAATCATTTTCCCTATTCTGTAATTTCATAAATTTAAATGTATTACTATCACTGGGAAAAATTGAAGTAGTTGCACCTAATTCAGTGCCCATATTGGTTATAGTACTTCTTTCAGTTACACTCAACGTAGATATTCCTGGGCCTGAAAATTCAAATACTTTATCAACACCACCTTTAACTTTAAATATTTTTAACAAGTATAAGATTATATCTTTAGCTGAAACAAAAGGTTGCAATCGTCCTTTTAAAATAACATTAATGATTTTTGGCATTTTTAAATAAAATGGCTGTCCTGACATAGTCAGTGCTATATCTAGTCCGCCCACGCCAATTGCAATCATTCCAATTCCTCCACAAGTAGGAGTATGGCTATCAGAGCCAAGTAGTATTTTTCCAGGTATAGCAAATCTTTCTAAATGTATCTGATGGCATACGCCGTTACCGGGGCGGGAAAAAAAGGCTCCATATTTATAAGCAGATGATTGTAAAAACCTGTGATCATCTGCACTCATATAGCCATTTTGTATAAGATTATGGTCCACATAACTAACAGATAATTCAGTTTTTATTTTTGATATTCCTAATGCTTCGAGTTCGAGATAAACAGTTGACCCTGTAGCATCATGTGTTAGTGTTTGGTCAACTTTAATACCTATGGTCTCGCTGGAATCAATCTCTCCTTCAACTAGGTGGTCTTTAATAATTTTTTTAAATAATCCTAAAGCCATGTATTATCGCTCCTCCTATCAAAATAGACTAACCATAGTGGCTTAATTAACTTAAAATAATAAAATATTTTTCATTATATTAAGTAGGTTTTTAGTGTATTAGAATCTTTTCAGCATACTATCATTCTACTTTTGAAATGGGTACATAAACAAAACCATCCAAAATAATTCGTGCTGTTCTTCCAATGATTGCTTTTTCTATAGTCCAACTGTCGTTATATTTTTCTATTGTAATTATAACTTCCATAATTCCAGATGGGTGACCTATCCGTATAACATTTTCTTTTTCTAATGATTTATTAATTATTTCATTTGGAATTGTTCCTGGAATGCATGCTGCAGTTGCTGTAGCAATACCACTGGTAATGGGGAAAGCTTTATGCAATCTGTCACTAGTGACAACTCTAGCTAACAAGTCTACTTCCGATGCTTTAATCAATTTACCATTAATGGGACTACGGTAGTCCATGGGTTTTGCAACAAAAATAAATTTAGGTAAATTGGCAATTTTTCTCGAAAAATCCTCTTCATCTTTAGTAATAGATAAGGAGCTTAGAATATTCTTTTTTATCTCCTTAATTCTATTTACAAGATGAAGATTGCTATCTATTTCTTTGGGTCCCTCATCTCCTGTAAGTCCTAAATCAGAAGAATTAGTGAAACAGGCAAGAACACCAGAATCAATC
>JAXGTM010000208.1:0-3349 GCA_040774925.1 Atribacterota bacterium
CCTTCCGTATTTGATCCTAACAGTAATTTTCTCATTTGCAACATTTTTTATTCTTAACAATGCTAACTGGATGTGGGGTGATGATGTTGAGTGGTTAACTACAACGGCAATTGGTAAAATAGAACCAATGTCAAATCATGCAGGTCCAGCTGGACGGTTCTGGCCGCTTGGACATTATGATTTTAATATTTTGACTTTTATAAAGGGAGGGAATACACCACTCGCTCATTACATTTTAATAACTATAAGCTTTTTAATTTTAGGTGCATCTTCAACTATCCTTTATAAGCACATTATTAAAGATTCACAGGCAACTGATAAATACAGGAATTGGATTATCGTGTTTTGTGTTTCATTTCTGGTATTAAAAGTCTATCCACTGTTCATTGCTGTAGCATTTCCTGAGCGAATAATAAGTGTTTTATTAACAATTTTTATACTATCTTACTATTGCTTTCTTAAAACTGACAAATTGATATATAGCATTATTACATTGTTCTCTGCTATATATATATCCTATTGTAAGGAACCTATTTCGATTGTTATATTTATATTTGCATTAACAAACATATTATTTGGTTATAAAACATTAACCAAAAATCAAAAAATCCTACACTTCTTACTATGTTTCAATTTAATTGTTTTTACTGTTCTGTATTACTTTATAGTATATAGAAATGTATCTTCTTTTTATTACCAACAACCGGCATTTAATTCAATGTCATATATTAGCATTTTCATCAAAGTTTTAAGAAGTCACAAAATATTGATCCTTATTTATTTATTATTTGTCCTACGGGTATATTCTTTCTTTATAATGCATGATCGTAAAAGTTTATTCTACGATTCAATGTTATTTAGTGGTATTTTATACTCTGTAATTCTTATTTTTCTTAAGCTTCATTTTTCTCATTATTATTTTCCGATAATTGTTTTATGTATGCCTTCTCTAATATGTTACTCATTGCAATTATTTAAGATTCCTTTAGATTTATTTAAATCAGTAAGAATGAGGAAATTAGTTTGTTTAAATAAAAGAAGAGAAGAAATCGTATTAATTGTTTTATTTATAAGTTTTGTAACAATTTTATTTTATAGTATTAAATATGTAAAAGCAAATCAAAGAACTCGAATAGAATGTTATTCAGGTACTGCCCAGTTTGTAGATTACATTTCAAATGGATATGAATTAATTTGGTATAGAAATCCTTTGCAGGAAAAAAGTCCTTTGTCATCAATAATTGATTGGAAAAGAGATATTATATCAGAATTTATAGATTATAATCTTCCCAAACCTGATAAATTCAAATTTGGAACAATTTCTAGTCTTAATGCAGACAATAAGAACACCGTGATATTATATTCAACATATAATAATGCTGACACAAAAATTAAAGAAAGTTTCGATTCTTTAATATACTCCAATAGATTTGCTTTACTTAAAAGTTTTGGGGACATTAATGTTTATGGATATAAAGAATAATAAGAAACTTTCGATTATTACTATAAACTTAAATAATGCCCAAGGCCTTCTTAAGACCATTAAGAGTGTTATATCACAGACCTGTCCTGATTTTGAATACATTATTATTGACGGCGGTTCATCTGATGGAAGTATTGATATAATAAGATCTTTTACAATTATTCCTCCTGGAAATTATGTCAAGTACTCTGATTTTAAATATCAAACGCATAATACTTCAAACAAAAATCCCATTTCATATTGGATAAGTGAGCAAGATAACGGTATATACCATGCTATGAACAAAGGTATACAAGTAGCACAAGGAGAATATTGCCAATTTTTGAATTCAGGAGATTGTTTAACTGCCCCGGATGTAATCGAAAAATTGTTTGCTTTTTTACCGGACTGCAGCATATTTTACGGTAATATGTTGAAGCAAATGCCTAAAGGAAAGGTTTATCGAGATACTTGTGAAAAAGGGAACCTGACCATGTTGTCATTTTACAGAGGTTCATTAAATCACTCACCAGCATTTATAAAAAGGAGCCTTTTTGAAAAATACGGTTTATATGACGAGTCCCTAAAAATTGTATCCGACTGGAAATGGTATCTTATTGCGATTGTACTTCATAATGAACCAGTCAGATATGTAGATCTTGATGTTGCCTATTTTGACATGAATGGCATAAGCAATACGAACTACGGTTTGAATCAAAATGAACGTCACAAAGTACTGCAGGAATTGCTACCTGTCAGTATTTTATCAGATTATGATGCACATTGGCAAAAAATAGAACAGGGTAATCGTATTAACCGTTATAAAATAACCAGAATAATTCTATGGGTATTAGACAGGATGCTGTTCAAATGGGAAAAAATCGTAAAAAAATGATATGATTCCAGACAATATAAAAACAAGAATTTATCCGAGCGGAAGGTTACGGAAGCAATTGTTGTCAATAAAACAACTTGTAAAAGATTATCCTGAATCTCAATATGCAAAAAAGGTATTAAGACAATTCATACAAAAATTCTGGCTGGGTTCAAATCGTGTTAACTACTTTGAAATATTCAACGAAGCCTGGCTAAAATTACTGCCCGCCCCAATTCATGAAATCATTGAAATTGGAGGGCTACGGTTTATTAACGATAATGCTTTCAAAGCCGAATATACGGATATTTTCATAGCAAGTGGAGTTAATATTTCAACAAAAGACCAGGAAAAAAAAATTGCGAGCAAGGTACTTTCTTTGTTAAGTGCTGAAGGACCGTATGAAAATGCAGAAGTTACTTTAAAAAAGGATGATATTGTGATAGATGCAGGCGCGAATTTAGGAATGTTTTCCCTGTTTTGTTCGCAAAAAGAAGTTAGTAAAGTTTACGCATTTGAGCCACAGAAAGAAGTAATCAACCTGCTTAAAAAAAATATTTTACTTAATAATGCAACTGAAAAATTAGAGGTTATACCTTTGGGATTAAGTGATCAAAATGATTATTATCTTTTAAGCCATTCTCAGACAGGGCACTCTGCCGGAAGTATTGTGTTACAAAGGAATAATAAAAATGACACAGAAATAATTAAATGTGTAACACTAGATAGTTGGGTAAAAGAAAACAATATTCCAAAAATCGATTTTATTAAAGCCGACATAGAAGGTGCTGAAAGAAATATGCTACTTGGGGCAAGCGAAATTCTGACAAAGTTTTCACCGTGTTTGGCAATCTGTACCTATCACCTATCTGTATAATACTCCCTAAAATTTAGACAGCTGGGTAAGTTTAATAAAAACGATTAAATTTACTCAAGATGAAAGCAAAGAGAAAGAAGTACAGTGCCGCCTTCAAGGCCCAGGTGGCCATTGAAGCGATCAAAGAACAGGAAAC
>JAXGTM010000209.1:0-3274 GCA_040774925.1 Atribacterota bacterium
CATGGGCTCAAGGGAGTGACCGTACGGAATGATAATGGATCTCAGTTTATTGCAAATAAAGTCAGGCATTATCTCCGGTATCTTGAGGCTAACCAGGAGTTCACACACATCGCAACTCCCGAGGAAAACTCGTACATTGAAGCTTTCCACAGCATACTTGAAAGAGAAGTCATTAAACGCTTTGATTTTGAAAGCTATTACGAAGCCAAACTGACATTAGCAGCCTATATGGATCATTATAACAATAAACGGAAACACGGTAGCCTGAAAAGAAAAACCCCAATGCAAAAGTGGAATGAATACTACATGTCATTATCATCCGATATGCACCAGACAGCGGTAGTGTCGGAGGAGTTGTCAAGAGTGTCGGACTGTGTGGACACTGGTCTTGCTCTTGACAAGTCCGGAGATACGGCTAACTTTGCTTATCGGTTGATGAATGAAAATAACGAAAACATTAAACAGGAAGTACTAAACTCTTTTAATAAATCTGTCCAGGTTATAGGGGGTTAAGACAATTTTTAAGGTCAGTACATTATCAGATTGTTGCCAAACCTCTTTTTAAATTTAGCCTTAAGATGATAAAACGCACAACATCATTTTTTGAAGTAGCATATTTTTTATCAAAATATGGACAATTGTATCCTCCAAAAGTCCTTCAAACAGATTCTTGGAAGACGGCTTACCATATTTTTTACGAGGCTTTAAATGAAGGTCGAGACATATTAACTTTTGAACACAGTCTAAAGAATGCCCGAGATGGCTTTGATAATTATTTTCCCAGTACTCAGAGGGAAGGATGGAAGGATAAGTCTGGAAAACCTATTAAGTTAAGTGGAATTAGCTTAGATGTCTTTAACAAATTCGAAAAATTAGGTGAAGCTGAAGTATGGAAGCGAGTATCAAAGTACTCAAATACGAATGTGAAAGGCTTTGATCCTATTTTTAATGATTTAATTGCAATAGAAGAATCGGAGAAGAAGGAGAATATTTTAAAAACCGAAGGAGGTGAAAAAGTCTATATTTCTAGGAAGGTCGAGCGGGAGCCGTCGTTAAGGAATGATGCAATAAGAATTCATGGATATGATTGTGCAGTTTGTGGTTTTAATTTTGAAAAGTGTTATGGTGACTGGGGAAAGGGCTGGGCAGAGGTTCATCACTTGGCTCCGATTTCGGAAAGTAAGAAACAAAAGAAATTTACAGATCCCGAGAATGATTTAGTTATTCTATGTGCAAATTGCCATAGAATGATACATAGAAAGAAAGGTCTTGTTTTAACAATATCAGAATTAAAAGGGAAATTGAAACACAAAAAGACTTAACAGTTCATCTTTGAGATTAATAAAATTATATAATCATATTTTCATCCAAATCCTAATCATTAGCTGCCCCCAACCCAGAAGACACCCCCAACAGGTCTTATAAATGTCTGATTTAAAAATGAAATCCGTCCTTCTTTGCCCATTTAAGGAGAAGGTCTGAAAACTCTAATAACATACCTAATGAAAAACTAGTCAAATGTATCCAGGGGATGCCTTTAACACTAATATTTATAAAGAGGGGACTGTCATGGAATTTGATCTTGGATTGGCGATAGGCGTTGAAAGAAATAGTTAGTCATTATCCTTAATTCTAATTAAGGTATCTTTTATCTTTGCTAGTAAACTATTGTCATTTTATTAGATGCCAAAGATAACCTACCTAATCGGTGCCGGCGCAAGCGCTGGGGATGTAGCACTCCCTATTGTAAAATCTGTCAAGGATGAAAATGGGAGAATTATTAAAGAAGGACTTTCAGATGCTTTTAATAGAATTGGGAAACAGATATTTGAGGAATATAATTCTTCTGATAAATTAAGAATAAGTAAAAAATTAAAGGATCAGTTTAGTGTTCTGGCAGAACAAAGTGAGGAGTTTGGTTCTATTGATATTTATGCAAAATACTGTTCCTTAATAGATCCTGTAAGATTATCAGAGGTGAAAAAATTACTCACGCTGTATTTCATAATTGACCAAGTATGGAACAGGCGATTTGATAAAAGGTACCTAACTTTCTTAACTACTGTTTTAGAAGATGGCCACCATTTCCCTGATGATATAAAAATGTTGAGTTGGAATTATGACATCCAATTTCAACTCGCCTTTAAATACTTCTCCCTGGATAATCCTATTTTAGCCTACTATCCGGGTCTTAATACTGATTCTTCAGGACAGAGGTATAAGAATAAAGATTATTCACTCGTACAGTTAAATGGAATTGCAGGATATACAAGGGATTCAAAATTGGGATTTTCAAATTTCCTTCGAGATTATAAAAGCTTCAATGAGTTGATAGATACTTACGTTGAAGAATCCCGAACACGTCCAAATCTTATAACATTTGCGTGGGAGAAGGTTGAAGATCTAACTTTTAAAGGAACATTAACTATTGCGAAAGAAATTATCTGGAAATCTTCGTACTTAGTAGTGGTAGGTTATTCTTTTCCGTTTTTTAACAGATTGATAGATAAGGAAATAATGCAATTACTATTAGATTACGATGGGTTTGAGAAAATATATTATCAAGACAAATTCAAAACCGGAGATTTTATTAGAGCTCAGTTTAATGTGCCTGAAAGGATACCTATTATTTCAGTCCAGAAAGCTGATCAGTTTCATATCCCATTTGAGTTTTAATTCTAATTGGAAAAGACAAGGACATCAACTGAAATATCCTAAAATTAGCAGATAGTGGGTTCTTAATATTCTTATGGAGTCACTTTGTAACTTTAATGGAATTTGGTTTACACTGTTTTTTTGAATTTGGTGGGAATTATCACTAACCCTGCATACAATTTCCGTTCTTCTTTGAATACTTAATAGAAGGCCTGATAAGACTTATCATTCCAAAAGCAGCTGACCCTGACCACTCTCAGTTGGGATTATTTGACCACCTCCAGCCGATTGTATATACCTGTTGTCATGTAGCTTATGTTATTAGACTTCGGTCCGGCAGGAAGTGGTCAACGGTTCCGGCCTTTGCACTATGACTTTACTGACATTGTAAACTGACCAACTAATAAATGTATATGATTTAAATTCGTGTAGAAAAGGTTAGTTCTCTTTAACGTAGACATTACAGCCACACACTAATCTGAAGTTACAGAAAACCTAGCAAGAACCTGGCAAAATGAAAAAACCACTTATCATGTATTCGAGATAAGTGGTTCATTATAAGGTTGCTCCGTCAGGGCTCGAACCTGAACTTTTCTGATCCAGAGTCAGACGTGTTGCC
>JAXGTM010000210.1:0-3248 GCA_040774925.1 Atribacterota bacterium
AAAAGAAAAGATGAACTAAATTATGATATTGATGGGATGGTCCTTAAGGTTAACCAGCTGACCTTGAGGGAAAAGTTGGGTTCTACCAGCAAAAGTCCCAGATGGGCTATTGCTTTTAAGTTTCCTGCAGAACAGATGACTACTATAATAAAAGATATTATTGTTGGAGTCGGCAGAACAGGAACTCTTACTCCGGTAGCTATTTTGAAACCTATCACCATTTCTGGTTCAAGGGTTCAAAGAGCTACCCTTCATAACGAAGATGAGATAAAAAGAAAGGATATAAGAATAGGGGATACTGTATTAATACAAAAAGCCGGTGAGGTTATTCCAGAAATTGTAAAAGTGATTAAAGAAAAAAGAACCGGGATGGAAAAAGTTTTTCAGATGCCAGTAAACTGTCCTGTTTGTGGTTCAGAAGTTATTAAACTGGAAGAAGAGGTGGCATCTCGTTGCAATAATATATCATGCCCTGCTCAAATAAAGGAAGGGATAAAACATTTTGTTTCCAGAGGTGCAATGGATATTGAAGGTCTAGGGCCGGCAACTATTAATCAACTGATTGAAAATAAAATTATCAAAGATTTTTCTGATCTTTATTACATAAATAAAGCTGACCTTTTAAAAATGGATAGAATGGCTGAGAAATCATCTGAAAACCTTATTAATGCAATAGAAAAGAGTAAAAATAAACCGCTATCACATCTCATTTTTGCCCTTGGCATCCGTCATGTAGGTGTTTATGCATCTCAGTTATTGTCAGAAAATATTACTGATTTGCAAGATTTAGAAAAATTTACTCTGGATGATTTAACTAAAATAAGAGGCATCGGCCCCATTATGGCAAAAAGTATAATCATGTTCTTTAAACAGAAAGAAAATTTAGAGATTATCAAAAAATTGAAACAAGCAGGAGTAAATTTTTCCTCAAATAATTCAAAAGACAAAATAGATGGTGACAGACCCCTTAAAGGAATTCAATTTGTTTTGACAGGAACATTAGAACATTTCACCAGGGAAGAAGCCAAAGTGAAAATAGAGAACCTGGGTGGTCAGGTAATGAACAGTATTACAAAAAAGACTGATTTTTTAATATTAGGCAAAAATCCTGGTTCAAAATACCAAAAGGCAAAAGATTTAAATATCAAAATAATTGAGGAATATGACTTCCAAAAAATGTTAAAAAGTCAATAAACGAAAGAGGATTAGCGATTTATATGAAGGACAAAATATTAACAGAAGAAAAAATTGAATATTTAGCAAAATTGTCTAAATTAAGATTAGGAGAAAAAGAAAAAGAAGTATTTTCTACACATTTAGATAATATTCTTTCCATTCTTATGAAAATGAGTCTACTGGATACTGAAAATGTAGAATTTACCTACAATGAAAATATGAATATCTACCCTCAACACTTTCATGAAGATGTTATTAAACCATCCCTGTCACAAGATGTGGCATTAGGAATGACCAAGCACAGGAAAGATGGATTTATTGAGGTACCCGGAATATTATAACGAAGACTAATTCACAAAATTGTCCATTTTTCTATTAAAACTGGAGGTAAATAATTTGCTATTGAATGAATTGGAAGTATTTGAATATTTAAGTATGGTGAAAAACGGAGACATCAGCGTAGAACAGGTAATAGAAGATCTATTCTGTCATATTGATGTGGTTGATAATACGTTGAGGTCTTATTTACATATTAATAAAGAAGATGCTCTGGCAAAAGCTAAAGAGATAGATAGAAAAATAAAAAATAATGAGGATATACCTCCCATAGCAGGTTTACCCATTGCTATTAGCGATAATATATGCACTAATGATATTGAAACTACAGCGGCATCAAAAATGTTAAAAGGTTTTATTCCTCCTTATGATGCAACAGTGGTTAGTAGAATAAAGGAGGCAGGAGGAATTATTATTGGTAAAACCAATATAGATGAGTTTGGAATGGGTACCACTACTGAAAACTCTGCTTTTCAAACAACCTTAAATCCCTGGGATAGAAGCCGGGTTCCCGGGGGTTCAAGCGGTGGCTCTGCTGTTGCTGTAGCAGCAGCAGAAGCTATGATCGCACTGGGATCTGATACGGGAGGTTCGGTTAGATTGCCTGCCTCGTTTTGTGGTGTTACTGCGATAAAACCAACTTATGGAAGAATTTCTCGCTATGGGATTATTCCTAATGCATCTTCAATGGATCAGGTTGGAATTTTTGGGAAAAGTATAAAAGATCTTGCAATTATAATGAATGTTATATGTGGTTATGATGTCTTTGATTCCACTTCGGCTGATCTACCAATACCAGACTTTCTCTCTTTTTGTCAGGGTGATATAAAAAATATTAAAATTGGTGTACCTAAAGAAATATTTTGTAGCGACTTAAATGCTGAAGTAAAAGATAAAATAGTAAACTCTATTGGTTTAATTTCTCATCTTGGAGGAATTATTGAAGAAACTTCATTGTCTGATATAGAATATGCTTTTCCGGCCTATTGCACTATCGCTATGGCTGAAGCAAGTTCGAATATGGCCAGGTATGATGGCATACAATATGGGTTAAGGGTTGATAGCGGGGAAGGTCTCGAAGAAATGTATTTGAATTCTAGAAGCAAAGGATTTGGTGATGAAATAAAGCGTAGAATATTATTAGGTTCTTATATTCTTAGTTCTGATGGCTATAATGATTTTTATATGAAAGCACAAAAAGTGAAGACTATTATTAAGAAAAGTTTTGATAGTGTTTTAAATAAGTACGATTTAATAATTACTCCAACTACCCTCACCCCTGCCTTCAAGTTAGGTGAGAAAAAGGATAATCCATTGGAACTATTTTTAATGGAAAAATATACATCATTAGCAAGCCTGCTTGGCCTTCCCGCAATATCGATTAACTGTGGTTTTACTTCAGAGAATAGATTACCAGTTGGGTTACAGATTATTGGTCGATTATTTGAAGAGGAGAAGGTGTTAAAATTAGCTTCAGTTTTAGAAAATGAATTTAAGGAAATCAATTTAGTTAAACCCGACCTGTTTTCCAAAACATAAATAATTTATTTTAATAAAGTAGATATATAGACATATTTAAGCACATAGGAGTTTCACATGAAAAATGATACCGTTATTGGTCTGGAAATACATATTCAACTTTTAACTAAAACCAAATTATTTTGTAATTGCAATACTGATTATACAGATAAAAAGCCCAATATTTATACTTGCCCTGTTTGCCTGGGTTTGCCGGG
>JAXGTM010000211.1:0-3232 GCA_040774925.1 Atribacterota bacterium
TATGATTATTATCAGCCCGAGGCATACATTCCCCGAACTGATACTTACATAGAAAAAGATGCTTCAATAAACGACGAGATAGACCGGTTACGATTACTGGCTACAGCATCACTACTGGAAAGAAATGATGTAATTATTGTTTCCAGTGTCTCCTGTATCTATGGACTTGGCTCTCCAACTGATTTTTCTCAGCTTGTTTTAATGTTGGAAGAAAATCAAAGATTAGATATGGATGAGATTGCCGGTAGATTAATTGAAATACAATATGAACGGAATGATATTGATTTTCAAAGAGGAAAGTTCAGAGTTAGAGGGGACATTATAGATATATTCCCGGCATATCTGGAAAATGCCTATAGGATTGAATTTTTTGGCGATACTATTGAAAAAATCTATGAGATAGAACCTTTAACAGGACATAAAATAAATAATAAAGAAAAAATAACTATCTATCCTGCGAAACACTTTGTCACTCCTCAAGTAAGATTGAATAAGGCAATAAAAACAATCAATGAAGAATTAAAGGATAGATTAGCTTATTTCCGTAAGAATAATAAATTGTTAGAAGCGGAAAGATTAGAACAAAGAACAAAATATGATTTAGAAATGCTGGAACAATTCGGTTATTGTACAGGCATTGAAAACTATTCCAGGCACTTAAGTGATAGAGTAGCTGGTGAACCACCGGCAACTCTGCTCAATTATTTTCCCAGGCCTTTTCTCATAATTATTGATGAATCTCATGTTACAATCCCACAGCTGGGAGGCATGTATGCTGGAGATAAATCTCGTAAAGATAGCCTCATTCAATATGGGTTTCGTCTTCCATCAGCATATGATAACAGACCACTGGTATTTAAAGAATTTGAAAAATATTTAGAGAAAGTGCTTTTTGTTTCTGCAACTCCCGGGAAATATGAAATTAAAAATAGTTATCAAATTGTCGAGCAGATAATCAGACCAACAGGCTTAATTGATCCTGAAGTGGTTATCAGACCGGCAAAATATCAAATTGATGATTTAATATCTGAAATTAAGAAAAGGGTAGAGCAGAAAGAAAGAATATTAGTCACAACCCTCACTAAAAGAATGGCGGAAAATACTGCTGAATATCTTCGTGAGATAAATATTAAAGTCCGATATCTCCATTCAGAGATAGGTACCATCGAAAGGATTAAAATATTAAAAGAATTGAGAGAAGGCAAAATAGATGTGCTTGTAGGAGTGAACCTGTTAAGAGAGGGATTGGATTTGCCAGAAGTATCGCTGGTAGCGATTCTCGATGCTGACAAGGAAGGTTTTCTCCGTTCAGAAACATCTTTAATTCAAACAATGGGCAGGGCTGCCAGGAATGTCAACGGAACGGTTATTCTTTACTGTGATGAAATAACTGGCTCAATAAAGAGAGCTATCAAAGAGACTAACCGTAGAAGAGAGATACAATTAAAGTTCAATATTGAAAATAATATCATACCAAAAACAATTCAAAAGCCGATAGATGATATGGTTTATTTTGAAGAAAATCAGAATGATGAATCAGAGGAAGAAAATTATTATAAAGTCAGTGATGGAAAGGCTAAATATTTACCAAAAAGCAGCCTCAATGCTTTAATAACATCCTTAAAAAATGAGATGTTTCTTGCCGCCAAAGAACTGGATTTTGAGAGAGCGGCATTGTTAAGGGACGAGATTAAAAGACTAAAAAGAGAAAGAATGATATTTAAATAAAATATATAATTTAAAATAATACAAAAAACCTATGGTGGAGATTATTTAATGCAAATATTTATCAAAAATATTTTTAATCAGACCATAGGTTGGTTTAATAAAATGGAGTTTACTTAAAATGAGTATAGATAATATAATTATAAAAGGTGCCAGAGAGCACAATTTGAAAAGTATTTCTTTGAATATACCTCGTAATAAACTTATTGTCATAACTGGTTTAAGTGGCTCAGGAAAATCATCTCTGGCATTTGATACTATCTATGCTGAGAGCCAGAGGCGTTATCTTGAATCTTTGTCCTCTTATGCAAGACAGTTTTTAGAGAGAATAGATAAGCCCGATGTTGATTATATAGAGGGATTGTCTCCCTCTATATCAATTGATCAAAGAAAAGCCAGTAAGAATCCAAGATCTACAGTAGGAACTGTTACTGAGATCTATGATTACCTACGTCTTCTATTTGCCAGGATAGGTATTCCTCATTGTCCTAATTGTGGAAGGATAATTTCCAGACAAAGTATAGATCAGATAATTGAACAGGTAATGAGTTTACCAAACGAAACCAGGATTAGTATACTATCCCCTGTGGTCAGATCAAAAAAGGGAGAACATAAACAGGTTATTGAAGATATAAGAAAAAAGGGTTTTATTAGATTGCGTGTTGATGGGAAAATGGCAGAAGTCGATGATGATATCAATCTAGCACGTTATCAGATGCATACTATTGAAGTGGTAGTGGACCGTTTGATAATTAAACCTGATATTAAAAGCAGGCTGAGTAATTCTATCGAAACAGCATTAAAATTGAGTGACGGTCTGGTCATAATCCTTGATGAGCAGGGAAATGAAAATATTTTTAGTGAACAGTTTTCTTGTCCATATTGCAATATTAATCTGCCTGAAATTACCCCCAGGATTTTTTCTTTTAACAGCCCTTATGGTGCATGTACAAATTGTAGCGGATTAGGCTTTAAAATGGAATTTGACCCTGATTTAATAGTACCTGATAAAAATAAATCCATTTTAGAAGGCGCCCTTGCACCATGGGGATTTATCAGAGGCAAGTATCTACACCACATTCTTTCCGGCGTAGCTAAACATTATGGATTTGATCTTGATACTCCTTTTTACAAATTGTCTGAAGAGCAGCAGAGAGTTTTGTTGTACGGTTCTGATTCAGCTAAAATAACTTTTGAATATCACAATTCAGATGAAGGCAACTCATGGGTTCATAAGAATGAATTCGAAGGTGTAATAAACAATCTAAGAAGAAGATATCGTGAAACAAAATCTGAGTATCACCGTTCCGAAATTCAAAAATACATGACCGTAAACAGCTGTCCTATCTGTAAAGGGAAAAGATTGAGACCAGAAAGTTTGATGGTAAAGATAGAAAATTATTCAATTGCTGATCTATCAGATATGACCGTAAAAGAACTTGTAGCTTTCTTTGATAACTTAAATTTAGAACAAAGAGAAGCTGAAATATCTAAACAGATCAGAAAA
>JAXGTM010000212.1:0-3158 GCA_040774925.1 Atribacterota bacterium
ATGCATCTGCACCAGTAATAAAAAATATATCTACTTCCCAACCATATATTTCTCGAAATTCTCTAATTGTGTCAACCGTATAAGAAGGTCCAGAGCGATTCACTTCAATTTCAGATACTTGAAAAAAAGGATTATCCTCCACTGCAAGATAAGTCATTTTTAAACGATGCTCAATACCAGTGACTAATCCGTTTCTTTTATGAGAAGGTTGAAGACAGGGAACAAATATTACTTTTTCTAGTTTAAGTTTAATCCTAGCTTCTTCTGCGGTAAACAGATGACCAATATGAATAGGATCAAATACTCCACCCATAACACCTAATCTCATATTATTATTCTCTTCAGGGTTTTTTCTTAACTTTTTCTCTATTTTGATATTCATTTAAATATTCCTTTTTTTCAGGGTTTAATAAAGAGAATAGTTTTTTCATTAGCTAGCAAATAATATTAATGAAAAAAATCTTCTTCTCCAATAACTTTTTTATTAATTATCCTAAAAACCTTTTCTTCCTCCTCATATCTCCATAATTCTATTAATTCTTCTGAATTTGAAACAATAATTTCTATTGAATCAGGATAACCAAAATCATAATAACCAGACTCTTGCAATACCTGGGAATACGGTATAGATCTTAACTGCAATACCTGGGATACAAGATTCTCCTTTCTTTCATTTAAACCAAGAGAATCAAATATCTGCATCAGTTCTTGATAAGAATTCCAATATTTTTGAGTTCTTTCAAAGGAGAGAGGTTTGTTTTTTTCTTCTAGGTCAATAAATTTTTCATAGCTATTTATCGCCAGAGAAGTGTATTGCCAACTAATTTTTTTTGATAAAGCTTGATAAACTTGGGCAACCCAATATTGAGCATCATTAGTCGTTAGTCCTATTTCAACGGCTTTTTCCAAATATGGAACAGCAGTTAATAATGTATAATTATTTATATTGTTGCTGTGAAGGAATATACTATTTTCTTCAATGCCTAATATATTTAATCCCTCTGAAAAATAATCACCTGCCAGATTACTTTTAACTCGAGAAGTATTATTAAAACTACCATTTAGATAACGAAAAGCATAAGTATTTCTTGGGTTAATCCTTAATACTTCAATCCATTGTGGAATAGCTTTTTCATATTGGCCAGTTTGCCTGTAAACTTTTCCCAGCCAATAATGAGCATTTTCAAAATTAGGGTCAATCTCTATGGCTTTTTGATAGTTTTCTTCAGCTTTTTGATAGTTTTCTTGAGAAAAATATTGATATCCATTTTGGTAATATGTTTGCGCATCTTGAGCACTACATTTATTTTTAAAACCAAAGAATATTAGGAAACAGGTAATTATTATTAGAATTAGCCCGTAAACAATAATATTTCTATGAATAAATTTACCTTTTGTTGTCAAATTATTCACCTCCCCAAATTAATATATAATCTTTATATTTTTATAATAGCTGAGCTATAGAGTATTCCTAGTTAATTCGGTCTCTGCTCTTTTATCTTGTCAACATAATTCATTTGTAGACTTGCGAGCATATCTTCAATTTGTCTTTTATCTTCCTTTTTTATAAAACCACTAATTTGATTTAATAGAAATTCTATACTATCAATAGAAATTTTTGCTTTATCTAAATCCAGGCTAATTTCCTTAGTTTCTGAATTCATTATTAAACCTAGATACTCCCAAGTTTTACTATTTAAAATACCAATAAACCAAACAAATAATGTATCTAATGGGAGCATACTAGGGTATATTTTTATACTGTCTTCTTTCTCTCCATTTACATGACCTTTATTTTCATCAGTTGTAGTCATAAATATATACTCCTTTAAACTATTTATAAATAATAAATATTTAATATATTTATTATTTATTTTATCAGAACAACACAAAATGCAGCAATACCTTCTCCCTTACCTATAATTCCTATACCCTCATTTGTAGTAGCTTTTATATTGATTTGATCTTCGTTTATTTTTAATATCTTTGCCATATTAATCTTCATTTCAGTATAATAAGGCAATAGTTTCGGTTTTTCTAATACTATAGTTATATCTATATTATCAATAATGTAATTTTTTAAATTTATCAATTCAAAAACATGGTTTAATAAGATAAGACTGGAAATATCTTTCCATTTTTTGTCTTCACTTGGGAAATGAACTCCTATATCTCCCTGTCCGGTAGCCCCTAAAAGGGCATCAATAACGGCATGGATAACAACATCAGCATCAGAATGTCCTTCAAGCCCTTTTGTTGAATCAATTGTGACGCCGCCTAAAGTTAGTTTTTTACCATTTTTTAATGGATGAATATCATAACCGAACCCTATTTTCATTGCAATCCCTATCAAAATAAGCTTGATCACACTCAGCTTATATATTTTTTAATTAAAAATTTATTTTACTTGCCTGAACTGGATGAGTTTTATAAACAAAAGGATAATTATTTTTTAAATCATGATAAACCTTATTTATAGTTTTTTGCTCTTCAAATATCCCGAAAACTGTAGCTCCACTTCCCGAAACAGCTACAGCTTTTGAACCATAATTATTCAAATCTTCTTTAATCTTTTCAATCACAGGAAATTTTTGAGTCAGAACAGAATGGAAACTATTATGGACAAGGCTGTATATCTCCTTTTGTTTAATTGTTTCACTCTTTTTTAGGAAGTATTCTACATTAATATTTTTCTGAGTTTCTTTATAATTTAATTGGTCAAACATTCTGTATGCCCATTTAGTTGAAATTTTAATACCAGGATTAATTAAAAGTATTAGAGTTGAAGGATCAATTGGTTGAATTGGAAACACCAATTCTCCTCTTCCCCTTGTTAATGCTGTTCCTCTAATAATAAAAAAGGGGACATCCATACCAAAATTGCTAGCTATTTCCAAAAGCTCGTCTCTTTTTATTCTATAATCAAATAATTTACAAATACCAATTAAAACAGTAGCAATATTTGATGATCCACCACCTAAACCAGCCGCAATTGGGATTTTTTTATCAATAAATATTTTTAAACCTTTATCAATTTTTTTCAGTAATATTTCGGCAGCTTTATAAAGCATACTATTACTATCAACAGGAACTTCAGAGTTATTACTTTGAACAATAATATCTTTATTGTCATTTTTTTCAAGGAAGACAACATCAAA
>JAXGTM010000213.1:0-3155 GCA_040774925.1 Atribacterota bacterium
GGAAAAATACTTAACTGGCAAACACCTTATCAGGTCATGCTAACCAGTTTGTCAAAAAATTCGGATTAAATTTGCAATCTACCAAAAAACAACCATTTTTTGTATTTAAATACAATTGTTCTAAAGTCATTTAGTTACTATGTCAATATAAGTGCGAAGATTTAATATGAGCTGTAAATTAACATCATTTAGTGTGACACTTGCTTTATGATGAATGTTGACCCCCTACCAACTGTGGAGTGCACCAATATTTTCAACGAAAGCAATTTTGCGGCTTCATGGGCAATGTAAAGTCCCAAACCACTTGCATTTGGATTTTCCCGACCAGTCAGTCCTGTGAACCCATTCTCATAAATGCGATCTATGTCTTCTTTATTAATACCAATGCCTGTATCACTGATTGCAATAATAGTATCAGAATCCATTGGTATTTGAACTGTTATACAACCACCCTTAGGAGTATATTTATTGGCATTGATAAGAATCTGCTCAATTATAACTAGTAACCACTTTTTGTCGCTAGTTACTACTTTAGATTGTTTTTTAAATGTTATATGTTGTTTTTTATTTAAAAAAAGGAAACTATTATTTCTTAATACTTCGCGAACACATTCGTTAATGTCCACTTCGCTGAACTGTATATCATTATTTCCCCCGGTTAGGCTAACAAATTCTAACATTGCATCTAAGTTCTGTTTTATTGTTCTAATCTGTTTGCGGCTTTCACAACGAAATTCTGGGCTATCTTGACTATCGTCAACCAATAAGGATAATGCAGTTAGAGGTGTTTTAATATTATGTGTCCACAGAACAAATCTATCTTGAATAAGTCGACTCTTTGAATTGGCTTTTGAAATAGCGACAGCATAATGTTTAACTGTTCTAATAAGCAATTCATGTAAAGCATATTTTTTTAAAGTATTTCCACTTGGAATGTGGGTATCCAAGGTTGCAAATTTTATCTTTTCTAACATAAGCTCATTACTTATATTTCTACTGACCGTAAGGCAACCTATTAAAAGAAAAACTCCCGTCAGAAGGATAGAAACGTCAAGAATAATTTTCCCCGATATCCCGTAGAGAAAAAGAACTATATCACACAATAATATTATTGAAAATTTGCTAACAATATATTTTAGTATGATAAAACAAATCCTTTTGATTTTGATCATTAAATATCACCTAAAATGTAGCCTTGGCCACGTCTTGTTTTTATAAATTGATCTAGGCAAGTGACATGGATTTTTTTTCTAAGTCGGGTGAGATTCACTTGAAGAGCATTTTCATCAACAAAATCGTCATTATTCCATAGTGCTGTCATTAGTGTGTGTTTAGATACAATATGACCCACATTTTCAAATAGCGCCCTTAGAATAACTAATTCATGATTTGTTAATATGATTGTTTGGGATTCAAATTCCAGTTGTGAATTCACTAAATTTAAAGTGTACCCTTCAAAATGGAGATTACTCTCAATTTGATCAAATTCATACGTTCTTCTCAGAAGAGATTTGACTTTGACACTTAACATTTCAAAATAAAACGGTTTGGAAATAAAATCGTCAGCACCGGCATTTAATGCTGCAACTGTATTTAACTTTTCTTCAGCAGATGATAAAAAGATTATTGGAGTTGTAGAAAATTCACGAATCTTCCTTGTCCAATAGTAACCGTCCCGATATGGTAAATAGATATCCATTAATATTAAACTTGGTTTTTCCAAATGGACCGTAATGGTAATGTTTTCAAAATCTTTTATTATTTTTGCCTGTAGGCCTCTTTTAGATAATCCGTCTTCAATTAGTTCAGCAACGGTGTCATCGTCTTCTACTATCAAAATAGTGTCCATATCTATACGTTTCCACCCATCTCAAAGTTGTTTCAACAATGATTATATCATGTCGCTTGAATTCATTTAACTTTGTTTTAGATGATCCAACTTCAGAACAAGGTCTGAAGTTTTCAAGTGTTTCTGGTCATGTGTAATGTCAATCACCAAACAGTTATTTGATTTAGCAAATTGGAAAATGTTTTCTTTGATTGTAATCCTATTTTGTGGATCTAAATGCGACAATACCTCATCCAGAAAAATCACATTTTTTGATTGTAAGAAAAGTCTTGCAATAGCTAAACGCTGCATTTCTCCTCCCGAGAAGGCATTAGACATTTCTTCAATTGAAGTTTCGAGCTTCAGGGGAAATTGTCTTACAATTTTTTCGAGATTAACCTTTGATAATGCGTTCCATACTCTTGACTCATTGATTTGTTGTCCAATCGTTAGGTTTTCCATCTTATATTGTTGTCACCTAGTAAATAGCGATATTATCGCTTAAATAAGCATTTAAGGAGTAAAATAACGACTTTTCTGAAAATGAGCATTGAACTAAGCTCATATGATTAGGTACTACATGTTCGTACCTTACCATTTTGTAAGATAAAAACAGAAAACTGATACAAGTCCCACAACACCGAGAAACATCGTAACAAACATTAGAAAACCTGTAGTGAGCATAAACCCCATAACAACTTGGCCCAAGAAAATGATCAATAAAAATCCTTGATAAACATTTGCTAATTGATATTGCTTATATTTTGACGCTGCAGCAATTATTAATAGGCCGACAATAATTACAATTGCAGTTACCACCCACATTCCGCTTTTTCCAAACGTTGTTTTTCCGTTTATTGGATATAAAGCAACCATAAAGACCGACAATACGCTCAGTATAACGTTTAGTGCTAAAAGGTACATTTTTCTTTTCATAATTAATTCTCCCCCAGAAGACTTTTATCGATATTTTCCTCTATCAAAACAAAATAATTGTGTGTTGTTGATAAACAAATAAGAGTATAAAAAATTAAAAAAGCTACAGACGTTACGATACCAGTAACAATGAACAACCTGTCATTTGTTAACGACAGCAGTTTTAAAATCTTTAAAATTATTGGGAATGCAAATATTTGATTAATTATGGCGAATATTAACGGGGAAAACGCCGTAATTATAACTTGTTTATTTATTGTTTTGCGAATCTCTTTAATATTCATGCCTAATTTGTGGAGTACATTGAAGTCAGATCTATCCTCAAATCCTTCACTAATCTGCTTATAATACATAGTGAATGCAGTAATAAATATAAAAATAAATGACAAAA
>JAXGTM010000214.1:0-3149 GCA_040774925.1 Atribacterota bacterium
AAAATTCAATAAAAATTGGAGTGATAAAAATGGCTGATATTTCTACACAACTTGCAGGTGTTAAAATGCGTACTCCTTTTGGTGTTTCGCCACATAACTTGGATAAAGTTTGGTTTCCTGGGAGAAAGGCAACCGATTTATATAAGAAGTATTTAGATGCTGGTGTGGGTTTTATTTATATACCAGCAATTTTACCAGGTGAACCAAGTCAAGAAGAGATAAATTTGGATTTCCCAACCTTATTTAAGAACCAGCAATATGTTGGTCGTTGGTTGCGAGTCAAAGAAAATCGACAAATGATTGGCCATTATTTTTCAGGGAAGAATCTTTTTAACTTTTTACCCTGGGCTGAGGAGTTAATAAACTCTCTAAAGCCTAAACTGCCTAAAGACGTACCAATAATTTGTCAGATAATTGTTCATGACCCCAATCCTGAAGCTTGGGCAGCTCAAACAGAAAAGGTGCAGAACCTTGGAGCAGATCTAATTGAATTAAATACAGGTTGTCCTTTGGGTGCAATGTCTCGAACTGATAATATTATACTTCCTCCCGAGGCTAGATGGGGCATGATGATGGGTGTTTCCCCAGAAGTACTATTCCCTGTTTTGGAAGCTGTTTCAGAAGTAGCAAAAGTACCAGTGGGATTTAAGTTGACCCCAGAGTCTGGTTATCCGCGTATGCTTTATATTGTTGAAGAAGCGGTCAAGCGAGGTATCAAATATGTTGTTACAACTCATAAGTATTTAGCAGTTGCTCCACCTGATATTTACAACGGAGGTTGTGGAAAATGGGCAGCATTAGACGGATTTAATCCAATATGCGATGTTGGTGGTGCGACACTTAGATTTAGTATGTATAAAGCTACAGCTCTCATTTCTAAAAGCATACCTGGAATAGATTGTTTTGCTGGTGGAGGCATAACTGCACCAGAGCATGTTGCTGAAGCCATTATGTTAGGTGCAAAGGCAACACAAGCTCTAACTGGAATAGTACAGCACGGTATTAAATTTATCAGTAATACCAATAAATGGCTTTCTGAATATATGGATAAATGTGGATATGATGGAATTAATGATTATCGTGGAATTGGCTTACCCTACATAAAAGGTGCTGGTGAGGTAGAATTCCAATATCATGTTGCACGTTTCAATACTAAGAAATGTAGCGGTTGTGGTAAGTGTGCTGAGTCTTATTGTCCCGCCATAAGCATGAATAATAGCTTACCCGTCATTGATGAGGGAAAATGTTCAGCATGTGCAATGTGTACTACAATCTGCCCAAATGATGCCATTGAAATCGTAACAAGATAAGATTACTTAGTTTCCTTTATTATATTAAGAGCAGAGTCGTTTAAAATCTTTGTTAAAATGACACAGCTTTTTTAACTAAATGATATCACTAGTTCTCTTAACCATAGTGAAAGAATATTTACAAATTGAGTAAGTAATTTTTTAACTTTTACTTCTAATAGGACGAGAACTTGTTTGATACTAGAGGTAAATTATACAAGCAATAAAGATAGAGTTTTCAGAAGAGTGATATCCTGAATCTAATCATAGCAGGTATAAAAGAGCTCTCCAAAAGTTCTGAGATCGGTGTTCTTTTTTGTACAACCACCTCTAGTATAATATAGCTGATAAAGACGATTCTAGTGTAGTATTCAAGATTATCATTGAAACTAGCTTGGGAATATCTAGCCAGTTTCAAGAATGATTTTATTATCTTGAAGAAGACCTCTATCCCAGCTTTTCCATGGGGGGGGTAATGGATTCTTCTTCTGAAAAAGATACTTTAGTAACAAAAAAGACCAGTCACTCATTTTTTTGTTTTTCATTTTTAACCAAGACAAACCTTGGATATTGAAGTGTACCTGTAAGATTAGGGTTAACGATCGCCGAACCAATGATTTTTCTTGTAGTCTTTATTTAATTTGGTTGATAAGAGAATTAAGAGAAAGGGTCTTCCCACCAAATAAATAGTAAATATTCTATGAATTTTTGAGCATACACACCACTGATAGACTCCGAGAAGCTTATTTCTGGAAGAGGGTTGGAAAACTAAACCAGCTATTAAAAAGAAGGGCCGACGCCAAGGGATAGTATTTTAAAAATCTATTAAGGAGGTTGAGGAGAATGTAGAGAACTTTTTCTCGGGATTCGTTTTGAAGTCGAGCTCTAATAATTTCGCTTATTAAGTGGGGATCCATCGAAAAGAGCTGGTTCTCTTAGTGGTGAGAGGCTTAATTATGAAAAAGTAAAGGGAAAGAAGGTCGCACATTAGTAAAGCATAAGGTGAGCATATGAAAGCGATGAATAAACCATCCTTGGGAGTGGTCATGGACGAGAGAGAGTTCTTCAATCTGAGAGTCTCGAGTAGATCGTTCATAGGGGTAATCATCCACCACACAAGGATAGTGCTTAAGATGGGTATGAGGAATAGGGCTTCTGTGTTCATCTTACAATTCCATGCTGGAAAAATAAAGTATAAGTTTGATGAGAATCGCTCACATATTTTTAAATAAAAAGTTGGCAAACTCAAAAATAAGTTTAAAAATAAGTTTTTTACGATTAATCCAAAAGCAAAATCTCACTTTCAAGATAGAAGTAAAACTTAATTTAGATACTTCAAGGTTATTATAAGAGAGTGTATATTGATGAAAATTGGTTAATCGTTATATTAAATTTCTCAATGTCTATATTTTATAACTTTTTAGATTTAACATAAAATTTTAAAAACCATCCAAAATAGAAGTTAGCTTTTAATTTTATGATAATTCTAAATAAAAAATATGAGAAAATATTAATAAAAATTATACGAATGAAGACAAGAAATTAATATTTGTGTATTTAGGGAGGAAAAAATGAATAATACCAAGATGATGCGTGCTGCTGTCCAAGAGAAGATTGGTGTTTTAAAGATTAAAGAAGTCCCTGTACCAACTATTAGCCCAAAAGATGTTTTAATTAAGATAAAATATTCAGGAATCTGTGGTACTGATATCAGTATTTTTTCCGGTAAATATTCAGCAGACTTTTTACCAATGATACCAGGTCATGAATTTTCAGGAGTAGTCGAAAAGATCGGTAATGAAGTTACAAATATTAAGATAGGTGATAGAGTAACGGCAGATATCAATATGAGTTGTGGTA
>JAXGTM010000215.1:0-3141 GCA_040774925.1 Atribacterota bacterium
TACAGATAGTTCTTGCTCAATAATTTTTTGTCCCAATTCTCGTTGAATCTGCTTATCTTCAAAGCTTAACAATACTTTAGCATGTCCAGAAGAAATCTCTCCTGCTACAATTCTTTTTCTTACCCATTCATCTAAATTAAGTAAACGAATTGTGTTGCTTATAAAAGCCCTGCTTTTTCCCGTTATAGCTGCCAGTTCCTGATGTGTCAGTTGAAATTCTTCTACCAGGCGTTTAAAGGCAAACGCTTGTTCAATGGGATTGAGGTCCTCTCTTTGGATATTCTCTACTAGCGCTACTTCAAAAGTTTTTAGATTATTAAATTGCTTTATAATTACTGGGATTGTCTTCAGACCCAGATCTTTAGCTGCTTTAAACCTTCTCTCTCCTGCTACAATTTCATATCCCTGTGTTGATTCTCTCACTATAATTGGTTGAATAATGCCATGTGCCCGTATAGATTCTTTTAATTCATCCAATTTCTCCTGATCGAAATCTTGTCTTGGTTGATATAGATTGGGATTTAACTGATCAATATCCACCTCTAAAACATAAGTTCTATCTTTAATATTAGATAATGGTATGATAGATTCTAATCCTTTACCTAAACCCTTTTTAGCCATGAGAAATTACCTCCTGTGCCAACTTTTGATAGGAAACTGCTCCTCTGGATTTTGCTTCATACAATACAATCGGTTTACCATGGCTGGGAGCTTCACTCAGTCTCACATTACGTGGAATTATTGTTTTAAAAACACTTCCATGAAAATGTCTTTCAATTTCATCTGCTACTTCTTTCGATAAATTGTTTCTGGCATCATACATTGTTAACAGGATTCCCTCTATAGCTAAATTGGGATTTAAATTCTCTTTTACTAAAGTTATAGTATTTAATAACTGTCCAATGCCTTCCAGTGCATAATACTCACATTGTACAGGGATTATTACTGAATTTGCAGCATTAAGTGCATTTAAAGTGAGTAATCCTAAAGATGGAGGAGTATCAATAATAATATAATCATATTTATCCTTAATCGGGCGAAGCAGTTGTTTTAATCTATTTTCACGGGAAATATAATTTACTAGCTCAATTTCGGCTCCAGCCAATTGAAGGGTTGATGGTAAAACATCTAAATTTTTAATCTGGCTGCTGAATAAGACATCTAGAATTGGAACTTGATTGATCAAACTATCATAAATATTTTTTTCTATCTTAGACCGCTCTACCCCTATCCCACTACTTGAATTTCCTTGGGGATCAATATCGATTAATAAAACCTTTTTACCTTCTAATGCTAAAAAAGCACTTAAATTGATAGCAGTGGTAGTTTTGCCAACTCCACCTTTTTGATTACTTATCGCAATAATTTTACCCATTACAAAAGGTCCTTTTTTTAAAATATATGTTCCACGTGGAACATTAAAAGAAATAATCCTTTTCCCAAGATTAAACAGATAATATAAAAATATGTAACATTTCTATTTTATTTATAATATAATAAATTGTTTATTCTAAGAATTATTATAATATTATCAAAATTCCATTAAAAACACAAAGGCCTTTTTAATGGAATACCATTTCTTCGAGGATAAGCGTCTGGGGTTGGCTTTATTTTTTTAATAACCAATAAATATCTTAGGTAATCTGTATTTGGTATTTTAACAATACTTATTTTTTCTATTGTTCCGCCTAACATTTCTATAACTTTAATACTATTAGATACCTCATCAGCATAAGAACTGCCTTTAAAAGCTATCATAATGCCTCCAATTTGACATAGCGGAAGACAGTATTCACCTAAAACTGAAAGTGGAGCAACTGCTCTGGAAAGAACAATATTGAAATTTTCCCTGTATATTATGTTCTTACCAATGTTTTCTGCCCTATCCTGTAGTATCTTTGTATCAGTTAATGACAATTTTTCAACAGCTTCACTTAAGAATATTGTTTTATTCTTTCTTGCTTCCAATAAAAGCATTTTGGCAGAAGACAAAACTATTTTTAGGGGGATCCCGGGCAACCCTGCACCACTGCCAACATCAACCAACTTAATTTTTTTATCTTGTGGATATGTTTCAACAATATCTTTAATGATATCAATACATGACAGCGAATCTATAAAATGTTTAAAAATAATATCATGAGGATCTTCGATTGAAGTAATATTTACTTTTTGCTGATAAGAATTTATCAAATTTAAATAGGTTATAAATTTATCGGCCATCTCTTCTGTTAAAGACTGTCCTGTAGCTAGAATACCTAATTGAATTAATTTAATAAGTTTATTTCTTTTATGCATCATTTTTTGCTTTTCCACAACTTATCCACAGCCTTTATTTCCTTTACATTTCTTTTGGATTGACAGCATTAAGAATTTTATTGTACCTCTGTGATAACCAAAAGTCCTTGATTTACAAGCTTTTTAGAAAAAATATTGAAAAATATGGCTTTATAATCATTTATTTTGATATCGCGATTTCTCAAATATCTTCACAGAATAAAAGTATTATTTTGCTTTTCCACAACTTATCCACAGCCTCTTTTCAAAGTACTTTTACCTTAATCTTTACTATATATTGTTGTATAAACTTTTAGAAACTACAAGCTCGTAGCTAAGAGATTCTTGTCATTGGAAACATAAATAAATAAATTAGGAAACCTACCTACTACAAATACAATCTATTAATATTTACGAACATATTACATTTTTATGCTATAACAAATAGTAATTAATTCAACTCATCGCTCTATAATACTATTATATATTATGATAGATTTTTTTGATACAATAATGTACAAAAAATGAAATATGCATTAGTTTACACCATTGGACCTGATTTGATTTAAAAAACTTATCTTTCATTTTCGAAGGAATAGAAGGAATGCTGGTATTAAATTTTGTAGAATTTCAGGTATTTTATATAATAATGATACATTATTTCATGTATTTTGATTCATATAATATAATCAATTAATCAAAGATTTCATTTAAAAGAGATTTTTTCAATTCGAGACAGATGTGTTGAGAAATTAATTATTGTTTTAATTACTTATGAACGCAATCTGGAACTTATTAGCAGAATTCTGATAAATGTACTTAATTGATGTTAGAACTAGTCGTATGTATGTTCCACGTGGAACA
>JAXGTM010000216.1:0-3136 GCA_040774925.1 Atribacterota bacterium
AAAATAAGTAATGAACAGGATAAAACCTGGCATGAAGTGGAAGAAATTACACAGGAGCTGGCAAATCTGGGTCTTAAGGCAATTGAGCTGGGTATTGAAGAGGATAATATTGAAGCAATTTTTAACCAGGCTATTGGCACAGAAGCCGATCTGGAAAAGGTCTGTCAGAATATTCAAGACCTTATGGTTACTGCAATTGCGGTAAAAGTGACTTCAGGTTTATCACGTGACAATGTTGAAGGGATTAATAATGGCATACCCGGCACTGATTTACCAATATCTTCATCGGGGAGTATATTACCTGGTTCTGGCGCAACAAGCCCATCAGGAGAGACCGGCTCATCACCTCTCTCTTCGGGCAGCAGTAATAAAAACAATAAAGAGACCGGCTCATCACCGCTTGACTAATGATTTCATATCTATTCTGTACATTAACAAATTAATAGAGATTTGTATTTTTACTGAACAATATAAGTACCAAAATACTTGACCTTTAAAAGATTATATAATATATTGTTACCTATGGTAACTCAATGGTTACCAATATAGAAAAAGATTATAAAGGCTGGTTCCTGGCCCGTATGAGGTCGACATGCGGCACATTTATCAAGAGAAAAAAGTACTCAGATAAAGAGCCTGGAATACAGATAGAGGAATTAATTAATTTCTCATAAAATCCATGGAAAAAAGAAAAAAATTAAGTAATATTTTAAAAAGGAGAACATTTAATGAAGAAAAAATTATTAGTACTCTTACTTATCGCAGCATTGTCTATCTTTGTATTTGCGGGCTGTGAAGGCCTCTTCCCCGGAGAAGGTGAAGGTGAAGGTGAAGGCGAACCTGAAAAAGTTGTAGTAGAAATTGAAAAAGCAGTCAAAATTAATGGTATTGATTACGTATCTGATGGAGTAAAAGAAATTACAGTTACTTTCCCGGCACCGGTTGCTGGAAATGTAGTCGCAAAACTATCCAATTGTACCGCTACCTCCTCTGCAACTGAATTTTTATTCCCGGTAAATGATGCAAGAACAGTTTGGGCAGGCGAAATAAACTTTGATTGTGTTGCATATAATGCAAACCCCTGTGACCAAGGCGGATGTGGTGAAGCTCCTTGCTGTAAAGCAACTATTACCATTGAATCAGGTGCATGTGCAGTTGACAATTGTACCGTTATTCCAGTAGTTGTTGATTGTGAGCCACCAGCAATTCCTGACTTTACCTTCAGCTGCTATGATTGTGACCCATGTGATGAATGTAATCGTGATGGTGTTTACTTCACCTTTAAGTCTCTGACTGGCGGTAGCCCCTGTGATGATCCAGAAGACTCCTGCTATGATGATTGTTCCGGTGTTGCAGATTGGAAATTCACTGTTGGTACTATCTGTGACGAATGTGTTCTGGCCGAAGGTACTGGCTGCCCGATAGAAGGAAAGACCCTCTGCGGCTGCTTACCATACAAAACTGCTCTCGAAGTGATGTTAGATCATGGTAATCCAACCAAAGAATATGTTGTTAATTTCGAAATTAAAGACAAAGTTGGAAACAAAAATACTGCAACATACCGCATCGTTGTAAACACTAGTGAAGTAGTTGAGTGCATGTATGAGTATATGCCTTAGTATTAATCGCTAAATATGTTAAATTGCTAACATTAGAAAAAAGGGGTATCTTTTAAAGATACCCCTTTTTTCTCTATCTATATGAATACTAAGCTCCGCTTAAAACACAAACACCATAATGATAGTAGTTGTGGTATCAACATACACAGTATTTCGAGATTTAAGAATTGAAGTAAAGCTATGGATAGAAAATTAAGAAATAATAATTATAATGCTATTGAAAATAAAGATATTCCTGTCTTTGCTATTGAAGATATAATAATATTACTAATAATATTATTACCAGTAGTATTTTATCCTTATTTACTCACAATTTTTAACCCTGCTAAAGACTTAATTTTAAAAATATTAACTATCATAGCAGTTGCTTTCTGGGTTATACTTTTGATTATAAGAGGAAAGACTTCTGCAATAACTACTTATAAACCTTATGTACTGCCTGTTTTATTATTTTCTGCAATTGGAATTATCTCTATTTTCTGGTCAAATAATCCATATGCGGCAATACAGACGCTTCCCTTCTTTCTCGCCGGACCTCTATTATTTTTTCTAATTATTTCTAATTTTAAAAACCGTGATCAGGTAAATAAAATCGTTTTTATTATAATTATTACCGGCACTTTAATGGGAGTTTATGGTGTATTGCAATATTTTGGAATAGATTTTTCTTTTTGGAAAGCAAACTATGGCAGAAATAAAGTATTCGGTCTTTTTGGAAATGTAAATTATTTTGCCGAATATATTATCATACCATTAGCTATCAGCATACCTGTATTTCTATCCATGAATAAAAAATATTTTAAATATTTATTACTCTTTGGAATTACAGCAATGGGAATGTCTCTCTTTTTAACCTTTACCCGTGGCTCATATTTAGGAATTATACTATCTTTATTATTTATTTTTTCTATCATCTTTTTCTGTGAAGGCAAGGATATTTTTAAAAAGTATCATAAGATAATAGTGTTGCTATTGGTAATTGTATTATTGATTACCACGCTTGCCATCATCCCCAATCCTTTAAACAAGAAATATTCAGCGATAGATAGATTTAAAACAAGAGTATCATTAACACGTTTAGCACAGGATAAATCAATAGCTGCCAGAATAGCTACCTGGAAATATACCTGGCTTATGATTAAAGATAAACCCTGGTTAGGCTCAGGTCTGGGAACATTTCCCTACAATTCAATAAGATATCAAGCTATATTTATGAGTAAAGGCGATAATCGTTCTTTATACCCTCATGGCATAGATGCACAGGCGCATAATGAATATCTGCAATATTGGGCAGAATTAGGAATTATCGGATTGCTTCTCTTCCTCTGGATAATAGCTGTATACTACCAGCAATTTTTCAAATATATTAAAAATGAAAAGAAAAAACAAAAGGAGTTGCCCGCCTTATTGCTTGGGCTGATGGGTGCGGTAACAGCTGTGCTTATTGATTCATTATTCGGCTTTCCTCTCCATTTACCTGCAAGTTTCGCACTCTTTTGGATTACAATGGGACTGGC
>JAXGTM010000217.1:0-3135 GCA_040774925.1 Atribacterota bacterium
CCTTCTACATCTGTAGGGGAGAATGGTCCAGCAAAGCTTGTGATAGATAAAATGCGCTCGTCAACATTATTTGTCGGATACTCTATAGTCAAGCAGGTTGAATGTTCAGAAGGAGTCAAAAATACGTCTACTCCTAAATCCTTGAGCTTGTCTACGACATGATAATCCTCTGGAGCAAGGCGAGTAATTGCAGCTACTTTTAATCCCATGCGAATGGCCACATGGGAACCATAATTAAATGCACCACCATCTACAACTCTTTTCCCTGCCGGGGAAATGATTGTATCTTTTGTATAATGACCTATGAAAGCAATATCATAATCCAATATGCTATTCATTCTCTAATAAACTCCTAATTTAATCTTGATTTGCGTGTTTTATTGACCAAAGAGATTGATTCCGAAAGATTCAAATCTAAGACCTACCTCACCTGATAATATTGGTTTCCGGTAAGGATCATGGTCATCAACAATTATATCTTGGCTCCCGATATCCACCCAGTACCTTACAACAGAACCTAAAAAGTTATGTATTTTTATCTTTCCCCTGGTTAGATCATCAGCTTCTTCCAAAGGGTAAATTCTTATGCTTTCTGGTCTGATGCTTAGAATCATATTTTCTTTTATGTCTGAGGCTGAATATCTGTTTTCTACTTCTATGGTTTTATCAACTACTTTTACAATCATGTAGTCCTTTTCGACTTTTTCAACTTTAACGGGAATGAAATTGTTTAACCCAACAAAATCAGCTACGAATTTGTTTTTGGGGCTGAAATAAAGCTCCCACGGTGAATCAAATTGCTGCAGTACACCTTCATCTAATATAGCTATATAGTCAGAAATTGATAAAGCCTCTTCCTGGTCGTGCGTTACGTAAATGGTAGTTAAGCCTAATTTCTTCTGTATTTCTCTCAACTCAGAACGAACCTTTACTCTCAATTTCGCATCCAGATTTGATAAAGGCTCATCCATTAAAAGAACCTCCGGTTCCATGATTAAAGAACGAGCAAGTGCAACCCGCTGCTGTTGACCTCCAGATAAAAACTTAGGAAATCTATCTGCTACAGAAGTAAGATCCATAAACTCCAGCATATAGTCCACCTTTTTTTTAAGTTCCGCTTCAGGCAATTTTTTGAGCTTAAGCCCATAGGATATATTATCTCTGACTGTCATATGAGGAAAGAGTGCATACTCTTGAAACACCATTGAAGTGTTTCTCTTATGAGGCGGAATGCCTCTTTGAGAGATACCAGAAATAATAATGTCTCCCTCGGTGGGATTCACAAAACCAGAAATCATTCTTAAAGTAGTCGTTTTTCCACAACCAGAAGGTCCCAAAAGGCAAGTAAAACTTCCTTTTTTAATTTTGAGATTTAAATTTTTTACCGCATAATATTCTCCATATTTTTTACTCAGACCAATCAGTTCAACGTGAACTTCATCATTAATATTTTTGACCTATTTTTCTTCCAGTTCTATACCTATGCTCATTTGATTTCAGTCCTCCTTTCAAAAATCAAATAATTTCTTTTCCTTCCCACCGATTGTTTCAAACAATAATGTTGCCAGGATTGTTATTCCGATAAGAATTGTTGCCATTGCTGCCGCTTGTCCCCAGTATCCATGTTCTGATAGCCCTAAAATTGAGGTTGTAGCAATATTTGTTCCCGGTGAAACCAGAAATATTGCCGCAGAAACAGTAGTCATAGATTTAATGAATGTATAAACTATAGTTACTGAAAAGGCCGATTTAAGCAAGGGGAGTATTATGTCTTTGAATACTTGTAAAGTATTTGCCCCTAAATCTGCTGCACTTTCTTCTATTGACTCATCGATCTGGTGTAGTACTGCTAAACCGTTTCTGTAACCAAATGGTATATTTCTTACAACCATGCTCAAAATTACTATTGCCGCTGTGCCTGTTAATAATAAAGGTTTCTGATTGAAGGCTAATATGTAGGCGATACCAACCATAGTACCAGGTAAAGCACCTGGCAATACGGCAATTAAATCAAGCGCGTTTCTGCCCCAAAATTTCTTACGGTAAATTATATAAGATGCAAAAGTAGCAAGTAGTGCAGTTCCTAATGCAGCTAAAAGCGAAAAATAAAGTGAGTTCCAGATATCTTTCATTTTTGATAAAAATGTGTAGCTAAAATTAGCGAGTGTAAAGCTCCAGTCAACTCCCCATGTTTTGGTAAAAGCCCCGCAGATAACTACTACAAAAATTGAAATGGTTAATAGTGACGCAATGGAAAGAATAACTAATAAGCTATATTTTACAATTGGCGGTGTAGGAGGAGCTTCTAATGTACCTCCTTTGCCAGTTACTGTTTCATATTGCTTGCGGCTAACCCAGTATCTTTGTATGAGGAAGATACCCAGGCTGGGAATTAAAAGGAAAAAACTGACCACGGCAGCCATTGGTAAATTATACATGCCAGTAACCTGCATATAAGCTTCTGTTGCCAGAACTCTAAAAGGACCCCCGATGACCATCGGATTACCAAAATCGCTCAAAGAATACATGGATACCAAAAGAGCTGCACTGGCTATTCCAGGAGTAATTAACGGTAGGGTAATGGTTTTAAATATTCCCCATTCGCTTTGTCCCAGATCTCTTGCTGCATATTCCAAAGTGGGATTTATACTTTTTAATACTCCCGAAAGCGTTAAGGCTGCTACTGGATAATATGCCATAGTTTGAGCAAACCACAATCCTGAAAGACCATAGGCAGAGACATCTAAACCTAATAAGGCGTGAGTGATTAGTCCCTGACGTCCAAAAAGCAAAATCAAGGCTAACCCCGTAACAAAAGGCGGAGATATTAGTGGAAGAATGCTTGTTGCTCTAAAAAATCTTTTGAAAGGGAAATCCTCCCGGGTTAGAGCATAAGCAAAACAAAACCCAATAAGCGTTGAACTAAAAGTTGTTAAAATTGCAAGTAAAACACTATTTTTAAGAATTTTCATATAACGTGTTTCTGTAAAAAATCTTCTCCAGGTTTCCGAAGATGGATAAATAACTATTTTTAACATAGGGTAAATAATAAATAAGAACAAAAATACACTTATAACTGCAATGGCAAAAAGGAGTGCAGGGTCTTGCAAAATCCCCTTAAGGGTGAACCGTGAA
>JAXGTM010000218.1:0-3102 GCA_040774925.1 Atribacterota bacterium
GTGTCCAGTATTATAGTTACAGGCCCATCATTTATTAATTCAACTTGCATCATGGCCTGGAACTGCCCTGTTTGTACAGATAAGTTATAATTTTTTAAAGATTGTATATATTCCTGATATAATAAATCGGCTTTCTCCGGTAAGGCTGCTTCTATAAAGCTGGGCCTTCTTCCTTTTCTGCAGTTACCATAAAGAGTAAATTGTGACACTACTAAAATATCTCCCTTCATATCTAGCAAAGACAGATTCATTTTCTCCTGTTCATCATTGAAAATTCTTAAATTTACTGTTTTTTGTGCCAACAACTCAGCCTCTTTTTTAGTATCGTCTTTTTTTACCCCTAACAAGACTAATATTCCATTTCCTATTTGTGCAATTTTCTTTTCTTCTATTTTTACTGAAGCTTTACTAACTCTCTGAATAACTGCCTTCATAAATTATTTTTAATCTCCTTCTAATCGTTTAACCTCTTTTACTGCTTTAAGACTTCTTAACCGTGTCATTATAACAGTTAAATGTTCTAGTGTGTTTACTGATATAGTAAGATTAATTATAGCAATGTTGTTTTTATTAGCAACACCCTTAATATATTTAATTCCTGCTTTATTATTGGAAAGTATCATTGATATATCTGAAAGCAGGCTCTTTCTATCAACAGAAACAATCTTAATATTTACGGGGAAAGAACTGTCTTCAGCTTCATACCAATCTGCATGGATTAACCTTTCTTCTTCTTGAGAAATATTTTTTAGATTAGGACATGCTGCACGGTGAATGGTCACGCCTCTACCTCTTGTAATGTAGCCAATTATTTCATCACCTGGTACAGGATAGCAGCATTTGGCAAAACGTATTAATATATTGTCAACTCCTTCAATTTTTACCCCTTTTTCTACTTTTTTTTCTGTTACAGTCTCTTCTTTAACCAAAACTTCCTGCTTTTTATCTTGAGGAAGGAGCTTGTTTATCAATTTTACTGGGTTTATTTTTTTGTAGCCTATCGCTTCAAATAAAGAATCGGAGTCTGTATATCCCATTTGATTACAAATAACTGCAAGTTTTTTATCAAATTCAGGATTCCATGAAACCCTATACTTTTCAAGTTCTCGCAATACAATTGCTTTTCCTTTTTCTATATTTTCAGTTCTAAATTCTTTTTTGAACCATGATTTGATTCTGGTTTTAGCACCAGATGTTTTAACGAATCTTAGCCAGTCCCTGCTTGGCCCACTAGGAGTTTTAGAAATTATTACATCTACTATATCTCCACTCTTTAATTCTCTATCCAGCGGAACTATCTTGTTATTAACTTTTGCGCCTATACAATTATGGCCTATCTCTGTGTGAATGGCATAAGCAAAATCTACTGGTGTAGAACCTAGTGGTAATATTTTTACATCTCCTTTTGGAGTAAAAGTGTATACTTCGTATTGCAGCAAGTCTATTTTTAAATTTTCCATGAACTCTCTTGGATCTTTTAACTCTTTTTGCCAATCCAATATCTGTCTTAACCAGGTCAGTCTTTCTTCAAATTTGCTATCTTTAACATATTCGCCCTCTCTCTTATATTTCCAGTGAGCAGCTATACCGTACTCGGCAATCCGATGCATCTCCTCTGTTCTTATCTGAACTTCAAGAGGTTCTCCTTCAGACGTAATAACGGTAGTATGAAGAGATTGATACATATTCGATTTAGGCATGGCAATATAATCTTTAAATCTTCCGGGCATTGGCTTCCAAATTGAATGTAGAAAACCTAAGGCGGCATAACAATCAGTAATAGAATTACATATAATTCTTATTGCCATCAAATCATAAATTTGAAAAAAATCTTTATCCTGTTTTTCCATTTTTTTGTAAATACTATATATATTCTTTGGTCTGCCCTGTATTCTTGCCTTAATTCCAAATTTTCTCAGTTCTTCCCCCATCTTTTTTTCAACAAATTGAATATACTGTTCTCTATCCGCCCTACTCTTAGCAACAGATTTTGCTAATTCTTTGTATTTTTTTGGATCCAGGTTTATTAATGAGTAATCTTCTAGTTCCCATTTCACCCTATACAGGCCGAGTCTATTGGCAATTGGAACATAGATATCCAATGTTTCACGGGCTTTTTTCAAACGTTTAGCCGCAGGCATATATTTCAAAGTACTCATATTATTAAGCCTATCTGCTAATTTTATTAGAATAACTCTAATATCTTCGGCTACAGCTAAAAACATTTTCCGGAAACTCTCAGCCTGCCTCTCCTCCTGTGTTCGAAAAGATATTTTACTAAGCTTTGTCACTCCATTGACTAACATAGCTACCTCTTCTCCAAATATAAGCTTTATTTCTTCAAGCTTAACATCAGTGTCTTCAACAACATCATGTAGCAAAGCGGCAGCAATAGTAATAATATCCATATTCAAATCTGCTAATATATCCGCTACTTCTAATGGATGAGACAGGTAGGGCTTTCCAGAATATCTTAGCTGATCCTTATGGGCTTCCTGAGAAAAAGAAAAGGCTTTCTTTATAAATTCCAGATCAGCATCCGGGTTATAGGAGACAATCTTATTAATTAAAGTTTCTAATGTAATAGAATTATCTATTTTTTATTCCTCTTTTTAATTGAAATAATTATTTCTTATATTTTAATACACATTAGAATTGTTGAAAAGCTTATTTCTGCTGTAATAAAATACAAAACATTTATTTAAAGAGATTGGGTTAAATAGCAATTAAAGCTCATATACCTCAAAATATTTTCTGTTTAAGAATTATTAGCAAAAGGTATTGTACTCCAGAAGGAATTGAAGAACAGTTTTTAGAATATTATTAAAATCTATAATATTTTTTGGTAGGTGATAATGATAAGTAAATCATGATTTGTCTACATACTATTCATAGATTGACAAATTTTTATTTCAAATAAGTAAGGATAATTTTTACGTTAATTCTTATTAATATATTTACATGTATTACTTTCAAGATGTGTTTACACATTGCTGTTCTTTCCTATAGAGATAGGATACTATATTAACCAGGTTCCGGTAAAGCGAATTTTCGTTTCCCATCTAAGAATTTCTGATAGGGAATCTTTCCCTTTAACCGGTA
>JAXGTM010000219.1:0-3099 GCA_040774925.1 Atribacterota bacterium
ATTATCGATAGTTGGCTTTGACAATACTTATCTTTCTCAGCTGACTTACCCTCGATTAACATCGATCCAGATCCAAAAGGATTTTATTGGAAAAAGGTTAGTTGAAATTCTCATACGCTTGATTAATGGTCAAAATCCAGAAACTTATCAAATGGAAGATGCTGAACTCATTATCAGGGAATCAACCGCTCCTCCAAAAAAACTATCTTAATAATGAATATATCCTGTTTTTTAAGTAATATGGTTTCCTTTAATAGAATTATTATTCTATAGAAAGACTTGAATCAATTTTGGACATGAGTCGTTTTAAAGTAATTTTTTGCGTTTTTTAGAAAGCATCTCTGGCCTTGCAGATAATCAAATAACAAGATAAAAGGAGGTTTTTCATTTGAAATTAGCTTTTAATTCCTGGATGTATTCAAGCTTTCCATCGTGGCTTCCAGCTTACCCAATCGAAGAAGTGATCCATCGTCTTGCCAATATTGGGTATGATGGAATTGAGATAGGAGCTGCCAGTCCGGTTGCCTATCCAGAAGATTTAGACCCAAAAAGAAGGGAGGAGATAAAGAAGCTATTGATATCAAAAGGAATCGTTGTATCCTCGATTCTTCCGGCACCAGGAGGAGGGCCGGGGTATAACGTAGCAAGTCCTTGTCTTAAAGAACGTGAGAGAAGTATAAAATATTATAAGGATTGTATTGACCTAGCACACGACTTAAATACTAAGGTTGTACTGTATGTTGCAGGATGGCAAATTTTTGGAGTGAGTTATAAAGAAGCTTGGACTTGGTCAAAAGAATGTCTTTTTGAATGTGCAAAGTATGCCCTCCCAAAAGGAGTTTTAATTGCAGTTGAACCTACACCAGCAGATAGTAATCTCATTGAAACTGCAGATGATGCCCTAAACCTAATGGAAGCAGCTAATATGGAAAATGTTAAAGTTATGTTCGATACCTTCCATGTTCTTTACCGTAATGATATTATGTCGGACTATGCCAAGCGCATGGGTAATAATCTCATTAATGTTCATATCTCTGACCTGGACCGTCTTCCCCCAGGCAGTAAAAGTGATTTTCGCCCATTGATAGAATCTCTGAAAGAAGTTGGATACCAAGGTTATCTCACTATGGAAATTGGTTATGGAAATCGTAATAATGATCCCGATGTTTTTGCCCGAAAATCATTAGAATACCTGAAGTCTATTATCTAGGAAAACTGTTTAATGTTCGATCTAGTAATCAATATTTATTAAAATTGACATGAAAATGTCTTAAGTTTTTTGGTTTATTCTTTTTTATTTAAGTATTTAATTTATTAATGAGGAGGAATTAAAAAATGAAAAGACGCTTGTCTCTATTTTTTGTATTGGGATTAATAATGATTTTAGGCAGCTCAATGCTTTTCGCTCAGGATCAAATAATTGTAAAAATTTGGGATCAATTTGGATATGAAGGAACCACTGCTGCTGGTCCTGCTATGGATAAGCTGTTAGATGCCTATTTAAAAGCAAACCCAAATGTAAAAATTGAACGAACAGTTGTATCTCAATCTAACATTCGTGATCAGGTGAGATTAGCTTTTTCAGCTGGGAATGCTCCCGATGCCATTTACACGTGGCCTGCAGCTGCTGTTCTTAGTGGATATGCTAAGAATGGTAATTTATTTGATTTAACCGAAGACGCAAAAAATCTGGGTTGGTTTGATCAGCTTCCCGATCTTGAAATTAAACGATGTTCCTATGACGGAAAATTATATGCTTACCCGAGTGAACAAGATTTAATGGTAATTTACTATAACCGTGATCTTTTTGACAAATTAGGACTTAAAGAACCAGAAACCTATGATGAATTTTTAAACATTTGCGAAACTCTAAAATCCAACAATGTTATTCCCATTGCTTTTGGAAACCGTGATAAATGGCCGGCAACTAATACGTTGAGTTACTTAATATCATTAACCGCCCCAAAAGCGAAACAAGAAGAAGTATTTTTTAAAGATACTCCGTGGAACAATCCAGCTTATCTGGAAGCTTCTAACATCTTTATGGATTGGGCTAATAAGGGATACTTCCCCGATGGTTTCAATGGTATCGATTATGGTGAAGTTAACACTCTATTCAGTATGGGTAAAGCTGGAATGAACATTACTGGAACTTGGATCATTCAGGATATAGCAGCAATTGAAAACTTCAATGTCGACGTTTTCTTACTTCCTCAAATCAAAGCAGATGTCCCTCGAGCAACCATGACCGGAGAAGGCTCACAATGGGAAGTTAATGCTTCTTCTGATCCTAAAATTCTTCAAGAAGTGGTTAAATTTCTTGACTATCTCTACTCTGAAGAGAACGATAAAATCTGGATAGAAGAAGGTTATTTAATTCCTATCAGGAAGGGTGGAATTAATCTTGACGGTTACAATGTACCAGATCTAGTAAAAAAAGCCTATAAAGTTGGAAATTCAATGGAAGAAGTAAATGGTTATGATCTTCACACCACTGTTCCTGAAAGTGTCGTTGAAACATTGTACAACAGCTTACAATCTATGCTGGGTGGTTCCATTACTCCTGAAGATTTCCTGAGTGAAATGGATGCAGTTTGGGCAAAAGCCAAAGAAGCTAGGGAAATTTGGATCCCGTAAGCAATAATGCTTAAGGAGCCCCAGAATAAGATATCCCGGGGCTCCTTAAAAGGAGTTAACCATGGAAAAGCCCGTTCACTTAAAGGCTTCTTTTTTAAACAACCGTAAATTTCTTCCCTATCTACTAATATCACCCGCCATGGTTTTGTATGGTTTTTTTGTCCTTTACCCTATTGTACAGAATTTATGGTTCAGTTTTTTCCATTGGACAAGTTTTACCAATAAAACTTTCAATGGTTTAGAAAATTATTTGACCTTAACCAGTGATAAAGTCTTCTGGGCAGCCCTTTTTCATAACCTGATTTGGGCAGGTTTAACTCTTGCTTTTCCTCTTCTTATTGGACTTATTCTTTCTTCACTTCTTTTCCGTTCAAAATATCGAGTTTTTTTTAGCTCCATCTATTATCTTCCCACTACCGTTCCTCTGGTTGTATCAGGAATTATGTGGGGATGGATTTATAA
>JAXGTM010000220.1:0-3097 GCA_040774925.1 Atribacterota bacterium
AATCATTTTAATAAAAAATAATAAAACATAAGCGAGGTATCCCTCTCTTATATTCAGAGGAGTTTTGCGAAAATGAATATGAAGCAGTTTAGAATTTTAAGATTAGTCTTTATCGTTATTATTATTGGCATAGCCTTATATTATGTTTTTCCTTTAGATAAAAATATTAATTTAGGTCTTGATTTGCAAGGTGGATCACATATTGTATTAGAATGCCTTGATTCGCCAAATGCTCCGGTTGATAGTGATGCAGTAAACAGAGTAATCGAAATAATAAATAATAGGATAAATCCGGAGGGAGTAAAAGAACCTGTTATTCAGCGCCAGGGAGAAAGGAGGATTCTGGTACAGCTGCCGGGAATGGATGATCCTGAAGAGGCAGAAGCATTAATTGGCAAAACTGCTTTATTGGAATTTAAAGACGATAGTGGGGAAACATTGTTAACTGGGGCTTATTTAAAAAATGCAAAAACCTCTTTTGACCGTTTTGGCAGGCCAAATGTGATTTTAGAATTTGATGAAGAAGGAGCAAAACTATTTGAGCAGGCAACTACTAAAAATGTAGGTAGAATCCTGGCAATTACATTGGATGGACAGGAAATATCAGCCCCGGTAGTTCAGGAACCTATTCCAAGCGGTGAAGCTTCAATTGTTGGTCAGTTTTCCGTTGAAGAGGCACAGAGATTATCATTGCTGTTGAGAAGTGGAGCCCTTCCGGTAGAAGTAAGAGTCTTAGAAAAAAGATCTGTTGGCCCAACCCTAGGAAAGGATTCTATTAATAGAGGTTTAAGAGCCGGGCTTGTTGGCTTAGCTCTGGTATTTTTATTTATGATTATTATTTACAAGGGATTTGGCATTGTTGCAGATATTGCATTATTAATTTGTATGCTTCTAATAATGGGGGGACTGGCTATATTGAATGCCACCCTAACCTTGCCGGGTATTGCTGGAATTGTGCTTACCATAGGTATGGCTGTCGATGCAAACATATTGATATTTGAGAGAATAAAAGAAGAACTTCAAATGAATAAAACTTTCCGAGCTTCAATAGAAGCCGGTTTTTCAAAAGCATTTGCAACAATATTTGATGCAAATGTAACAACATTGATTGCTGCAATCGCACTTCTCTATTTTGGTAGTGGGCCCATAAGAGGGTTTGCTGTTACTCTTAGTATAGGCATTGTGGTTAGTATGTTTACCGCAATAGTAGTTACTAAGTTAATTTTGGAATTATTAGGTAATTATCTTACTAAAAATGCTTTAGTATAGCACAGCATTGGGAGGAACATTGATGGACATAGTAAAAAATTCAAATATAAGGTTCGTTTCTAACAAAAAAATATTTTATATAATCTCTTCTGTATTAATTGTTATAAGTATCATTTCCTTATTATTTAGAGGATTTAATTATGGAATAGACTTTGCCGGAGGTACACTTATACAATTAGATTTTAAGCAGGGAGAAGTTTCTGTTGGTGACATTAGAAATGTATTAGGAGAAATGAATTTTGCCGGCAGCACTATTCAAGCGTTATCAGATAATGAATTTATAATAAAGACAACACAAATAGAGCTTGCTGAAAGACAACAGTTAATGGAATTAATTAAAGATAAGATTGGTCCATTTGAGGTTCTTAGAGTAGAAATGGTTGGACCTGTTATAGGACAATCATTAAAAAATCTTACTGCGTTAGCAATTATCTTTGCCTTTTTAGGAATGATAATCTATATAACTATCAGGTTTCAATTTAAATATGCTATAACATCAATCTTAGCTCTAGCACACGATGTAATTATTACTTTAGGAGTCTTTTCAATATTGCAAAAAGAAATAACTATACCCATTATCGCTGCTATTCTAACTGTAGTTGGCTATTCTATAAATAACACCATCATTATTTTCGATAGATTAAGAGAAAATTTAAAATCACGATTACGAATACCTTTAGAAGGAGTTATTGATTTAAGTATTAACCAGACACTGAATAGAACTATTAATACTGCACTAACTACTTTGTTGCCTGTTATAGCTTTATATATCTTTGGTGGCACTTTATCTGACTTTGCTTTAGTACTTTTAATTGGTATAAGCATAGGGACATATTCATCTATTTGTTTGGCTGCACCACTGCTGATGGAATTTACCAAAAAGGGCAAGATATTATCAAAAATACCGAATGTATCAGGTGTACAAAAAATAGTTGAGCAAGAAGGAAAAGTTACTAAGAAAGTTAAGTCTAAAAAGAAGAAATAAAGATCAAGTTTGAGTGATAGGGTGTTATGTAAAAACAAGATCTGGAGGATGTAGAGCAGAATGGATTTAAAAAAAATAGTAAGAAATATACCAGATTTTCCTGTAAAAGGAATTCAATTTAAAGATATTACTACACTTTTAAAAGACAAAGAAGCTTATAAATTTGCTATTGATCAAATAACTGAACACTGTAAAAAAACAAAAATAGACTATATTGCTGGGATTGAAGCTCGCGGGTTTATTATTGGTGCCCCTGTTGCATATAATTTAGGAGTAGGTTTTATTCCAATTAGAAAAGAGGGGAAATTACCCTATGGAGTAGAGACAATCACTTATCAACTAGAATATGGAGATAGTGTTTTAGAAATTCACAAAGATGCTTTTCAAAAAAATGATAGAATCATGGTTGTTGATGATTTGCTTGCAACAGGTGGAACAACCCTGGCAGTCTTCAAACTTATTGAAAAACTTCAAGGAATAGTGGTAGGAGCTGATTTCATTATTGAACTTGAAATGCTGAAGGGAAGAGAATTATTGAAGGGATATGAAATATTTTCTTTAATAAAGTACAGTATATAATTTTTGAAACTTTTTTTAAAATAAATCAAATAGTCTTCATCATTGAGTTTCAGAATAATACCAGAATGTTTAAATTATATTTCCCAATCTCATAAGCTAATTAATAGAAAATAAAATGTAAATTGTACTAATTTCGAGTCGTGTTGACACTTTAGTAATTAACTAACATAAAAAAATTGGTCATGCATGCCATCTTTCCTATAGAATAAAGTTGATAAAACAAAATCTAATAGGAAGGAGAGAGCACACATGACCAAGGATGAA
>JAXGTM010000221.1:0-3078 GCA_040774925.1 Atribacterota bacterium
AGTTCTGTGTAAAGAGCTGGGTATAAAGCATCGTTATACCAGACCATATAGACCACAGACCAACGGTAAGGTAGAGGCCTTCTGGAGGATCATGAAGCAAGAGTTCTTCTATCCCAATACATTTGAATCTGTCAAAGATCTAATATATAATTTAGGGAACTTCCTATTCGAGTATAATCACCTAAGACGTCATGGGGGAATAGAGTATCTTACCCCCTATGAGAAGCTAGAAAAAGTTACCGAGTTATTGAGCTAGTACAAATGTTCTGACATTACCTGAATGCTGTTAGTAAGAATAAAAAGAATCCATTAAGCCAGACGTTTCTGTAAAATATTATAAACATTAAATATTAATATACTCTTTTGTATATTTTTTGTAAATGTATTGCTTCAAAATATTATTTAAAAATAAATAAAAAAATTGTTATCAAGTAAACATAATAAATCATTTGAGAAACCAAAAAAATTAAACTATATTCGGAAACATTGTTCAATGTTTTTGAATATTTATCTTCTAATTTTGTCTTGACATTTTATTATTAAAAGTAGTATAAAGTATAGGTAATTTACAATAAACTAATATAAAATAAAAAAATATTGAAAATATACTTCTTCGGGGCAGGGTGAGGTAATTACAACGTAATTACTAATTCCCGATCGGTGGTAATTTATTCTGCTGAATTTCACAAGAAAAGGCAGAAAAAGAGCCCACGCGTCTATTTTGACTGACCCGGTGTAATTCCGGGGCCGACAGTATAGTCTGGATGAAAGAAGAAGCAACAAAAATTAACGAGCCCCGAGGATAATTCGAGGGCTTTTTTATTTTGAATTAGAAAAATTATGTATTAGAAAATAAAAATCTATATGTTTTGGAAAGGAACAAAATGAGTACAAAAAAGATTAGTTATTATGCCATATTTATTGCTTTAGCAGTAATTTCAGGATATATTATCCATTTTCCCATTTTACCTCAAGCACCATTTCTAGAGTATGATCCTGGCCATGTTTTTCTTTTAATTGCAGCTTTCAAATTTGGACCACAAGCTGGAATTTTAATGACCCTCATTTATGCTGTTGTTTTTGCAATGATTACCGGTTTAGGAGGTCCTTATGGAGCATTAATGAATTTTGTTTCAACAAGCGCATTTGTAATTGTTGCTGCTCTGATTTACCGTAAAAAACATGATAGAAATGGAGCTATTATCGGGTTAATATTGGGTTCTCTTGCTATGACAGCAATCATGGTTCCGGCAAATTTACTGATAACCCCATTATATTTAGCGGTTAGCCGAGAAATCGTTTGGCAACTAATTTTACCCGCAATAATCCCGTTTAATATCTTAAAAGGGTTAATTAGTAGCATATTGACACTTTTAGTATACAAAAAAATATCATTCCTTTTAAACCAGAGAATATAAATAGGTTATCTAATAATTCTAAAAACTTTATTTTTACAATTCATTGTGCTTAATTATTTTTTCATGCCTTTTAATAAATACAATTTAAAAAAGATGCTTAAAAAATAATGAAAGAAGAAAGGTTAATTCCATACTTAATTTTAATAAATCTATTATAAATGCTATAATTGGAAAGAAAAAGAGATGGATTAACAGTATCTATATAATGTCATACCTGACTTAAGAGTACTTTTTCAGGAAATTCAAAAAAGGAGGTGGCAGAGATTGGCAAATATTTTAATAAATACTAAAAAGAGACTATTATTAATAGGATTAATTTTACTATTTATCTTCACAGCTGTTTTTATCGGTAAGTTTTATATACCTTTGGTTTGGTTAAAATCAATAGGTTATTCATCAGTATTCTGGAAGATAATATTGTCCCAGCTCCTGGTTGGAATATTTTTTACAATTCTATTTTTTATATTAAGCTATACAAATTTCGATTATGTCCGCCGCTATATCCCTGCTATTCACAGGGTTGAATTTTTTGAGCAGGATACGATGAGACCGGAAATAGAATTTTATAGAAGCTTACAACGTTTCCAGATTAGTAAGAAAATTGTATTTATCTTTTCAGCTACTATCTCTATATTTATGGGTATTTCTGAATCAGTCAACTGGGAGAGAACTTTAATTTTCTTAAATCAAGTGCCAACAGGTATCAATGATCCTATTTTTGGTAAAGACATTAGTTTCTATCTATTCAGCCTTCCTTTTTTAGAATATTTTAGAAATTGGATGAGTTTTGCTATCGGATTAATATTGTTAGTAATTGTATTAGTCTATATTACAAAGAGGACGATACGTTTTGAAAATCGTAAAATAAGTATGGATGCTCCAGTCAAGTTGCATATTTCCATATTGCTTGGGATTTATCTCTTGTTACAGGCAGCTTATTTTTGGATTAACGCACATAAAGTAATGTATTCTACACAAGGTGCGGTATATGGGGCAGGATATACTGATATTCATGTAAATTTACTGGCATTCAGAGTCTCTATGATACTCTGTATATTGGCTGCCATTGTAGTAATGATTTTTTCCAATAAAAAAGATATCAGATTACCAATAATTAGTATTGTCTCTGTAATGGTCGTTTATACCATTCTTTCCGGATTTTTACCCGAGATTGTACAGAGGGTTAACGTATCACCTAATGAGTTAGACCGGGAAAGACAATATCTTATGAATGAGATTGAGTATACCAGAAAAGCATTTGGACTTGATAAGATTATAGAGGAGGATTTTCCCTTTGAAGGACACTTGGGTTATTTAGATATACAGAAAAACCCAGAGACAATAAATAATATTCGGTTATGGGACTGGAGGCCTTTAGAACAAACTTTTAACCAGATTCAGGCAATAAGATTATATTATGAATTTTTTGGGGTAGATATAGACAGGTATTATCTAAATGGTAATTATCAACAGGTTATGATTGCGGCGCGAGAATTGAATAACAAGAAATTAGCCTACGAAGCACAAACATGGGTCAATGAACGCCTTACTTTTACCCATGGGTATGGAGCTGTAATGGCTCCGGTAAACAGGGTAGAACCTGATGGGCTTCCACACCTTTCTATTAAGGATATACCACCAGTTTCAGCGGTAGATTTAA
>JAXGTM010000222.1:0-3073 GCA_040774925.1 Atribacterota bacterium
AAATTATTAAGGTTCATTTAAAAATTGAAACAGGTATGTATCGATTAGGTATAAAGTCCTCAGATATACATTTGCTATTGTCTCAGATCCGCAAGATGCAAAATATTGAAATCAAAGGTGTATTTACACATTTTTCAACTGCTGATGAAAAGAACAAAAATTATACTTTAAAGCAGTTCGACCAATTTTTAAATGCTAAAGATATTATCAAAAATTCAAAAATTATGAATAATGAATGTTTTCACGCTGCTAATAGTGCAGCAATTTTAGATTTGCCAGAGACTTGGCTTGATATGGTTAGACCTGGTTGTATTTTATATGGATTATATCCTTCAGAATACGTTAGAAAAACGATAAATTTACATCCAGCTTTATCATTTAAAAGCCGTGTTTCTGCTATTAAAGATGTTCCGGAAGGATGTTTTGTCGGCTACGGAAAGACTTTTCAAACAAAAAGAGATTCTACTTTAGCAATTATTCCTGTTGGGTATGCCGATGGATACCAGCGAATATTATCAAACATCGGGCAAGTATTAATTAGAGAGCATAAAGTACCTGTTGTTGGTAGAGTTTGTATGGATCAGATGACTGTAGATATTAGTGGTATAGATGATGTTAGAGTTGGTGATGAAGTTGTTTTGTGGGGAAGCCAAGGAGAGGAAAGTATATCGATAAATGAAATTGCTAAAAAATTAAATACGATAACCGATGAAATATTTCATCTTACTGATAAAAATAGAGTAGCTAAATTGTTTGTAAAAAATTGTAAACCCTGGAAAATTAAAAATATTTTTGGTGAGTATTACTGTGATGGAAAGATCCAATAATAAACTATTAATAACAGACGTTATTTTGAAAAAATATTTATTTAATAGCGATAGTTCAGAAGATACCTTTTGTGTTGGAGTTGAATTGGGAAGAGTTCTTAAAAAAGGGGATCTTTTAGCAATAAATGGGGAATTGGGAACAGGAAAAACCTGTTTAATAAAAGGAATAGCTTCTGGGTTAAATAGTCTTGATATCGTTTCTAGTCCATCCTTTTCAATTATTAAAGAATATGATGGGAACATACCCATTTTCCATTTTGATTTATACAGGCTGAATGTTTCAGAAGAGATAGAAGAATTGGGTTATGAGGAATATTTTTATGGTAATGGCGTCACTTTGATAGAATGGGCGAGTAAAATTCAAACATATTTGCCCAATGAATTATTATCGATTAATATCCATTTTGGTCAAGAGATGAATTTAAGAAAAATTTATTTTCAACCAAAAGGGAAAAGATATAGAAATATAATGGAGGATTTGATATCTATTGCGAATTTTAGGAATTGACACTGCTAATAAAATTTTGAATTTGGCTGTTACTAATGATGGAGAATTAATTACTGATTACAGAATAGATAACACTGCTAAAACTCATTCTGCAAACATAATTGGACTTTTAAACAGTATGTTAGAGCTAAATTGCATAAAGTTAGATACTATTGAAGGAATTGCGGTTTCTATTGGACCAGGATCATTTACAGGTTTAAGAATTGGACTTTCTACTGCTAAAGGACTTGCTTATGCCCTATCCATACCTATAGTTGGAGTGAACACTCTAGATTCCTATGCATATTGTTATTTGGGATTGGATGGTTATATATGCTCATTAATTGAAGCTCGCAAAGGGGAGTATTATTTTGCCATTTACGACAATAAAGGTAATGTTCAAATAAATTTGGATAAATATCGTTGTGAAAAATGGAACATAATTAAAAAAGAATTATTTAAGGTCAAAGAAAAAGTGTATGTGGTTGGGCATGGAATATCAAATATTCTCCAAGAAGAACTAATTGATAAGACAAAACAAATTGATAATATTAATTTTTTGACTGATTGCTTTATTAATGGTAATGCTGCAAATGTTGCTTTGATTGGAGAAACAAAGATTAAAAGTAAATTAGATGATGATATCTTTCAGCTGATACCTTTTTATATTGGCAAATCATCTGCTGAAATGAAAATCAGCAAATAAGTTATTATTATACTAAAAATTATTTTAGGTTAAAAAATGATAAATAATACTAATATTGTTATGGGGATAGAAACTTCCTGTGATGAAACTTCAATTGCCATCCTGGAAGGAGAGAATAAACTATTATCAAATATTATATCTTCACAAATGGAAATACATGAAAAATATGGAGGAATTGTTCCGGAAATTGCTTCCAGAAAACATATGGAGCTTATTATGATTACTTGCAAGGAAGCCTTAGAACAGGCAAATATTAATTTAACCGATGTGAACGGCATCGCCGTAGTTCCAGGTCCAGGACTGAAAGGATCGTTATTAGTTGGTCTATCGTTTGGTAAAGCAATTGCCTATGCTTTAAAAAAACCATTAATCGGTGTTAATCATATTGAAGGCCATATCTTTGCCAATTTCATAAATAATAATAAAATTGAATACCCATTTATTTCTTTAATTGTTTCTGGCGGTCACACTTTATTAATGTTAGTAGATAATATCGGAAAATATAGAATTATTGGCAGCACTAGAGATGATGCAGCAGGTGAAGTATTAGATAAAATTTCCAAATATTTAAATTTAGGTTACCCTGGAGGTCCAGCAATTGAAAGACTTGCAGAAACCGGAAGAGAAAGCTCAATCTATTTTCCACGACCTTTATTTTATAGCAATGATTATGATTTTAGCTTCAGTGGATTAAAAACTGCTGTAATTAATTTTGTCATAAATAAAAATATGCTTCGGGAAAAAATTGATATTAACAATCTTTGTGCTTCTTTCCAAATGGCTATTATTGACACACTAAAACATAAAGCGATTTCCGCAGCAAGAAAATTTAATATCCCTCGTATTGTATTAGGTGGAGGAGTTACTGCCAATCAAAAACTCCGGAATGAATTATTAAAGGAAGCCAGCAAATATGGCATAGAAATATTTTACCCACCAAAAAATTTATGTACTGACAATGGTGCCATGATTGCGTGTGCAGGGTATCATAAACTAAAAGCTGGATTGATTGAAACATTTGATCTAGAAGTATTTACTAAATAAATATAGTAA
>JAXGTM010000223.1:0-3064 GCA_040774925.1 Atribacterota bacterium
AATTTTTCCGTAAAAACGCACAAAATCCTCATTATTAAATGAATCTCGTCCTGCAAGTATATTATCGATTCTATCAAAGAAACCATAACGTACAAGTAAGCTCATGTGACCCCACACACTATATGGGTCTCGAGCACCATTTGCAATTGTAACAATGCCATTTTTTGAAAATACTTTTACTGCTTCCAGTAGTTCCTCATATCTTTGTGGTACTTTAACACCATATCTATCAAATAGTGCTTTATTATACCAAAAACCAGTTACTAGCGATTGATACGGAAGTCCATATATATGACCATCAACTTGCAAAGTATTCAGCATGTTTTCTTCCATGACGTCAGCAAGTTTGTTTTCTACAATGAAGTCATCAAGACAATATAGTTTTCCTTCTCTAGCCATATCTCTTGAAGGTGTAACCAGGTTAAAGAAAACATCGGGCAATGTGTCTGCTTGAGCATACATTTTCATTTTTTTGTAGTGCTCGGTTGTTTCTTCACCATAGAGATTAATATTCACATTTGGATTTCTCTCCATAAACGCCTGCACGACTGCATACATTGCTGGCTCTTGGTCTTTAACATTTGCAACGTGCATAGATAAGTCAAAACTTACTTTTTGGGTTTCAAGACTTTCTTCCGCAGCTTCAGCTATTTTCTTACCAGCCATACATATAACAGACGCAACTATCATAAGACACACTACACTTACTAACACGTTTTTTTTCATATCCAATCTCTCCTTTTTATTTTAATTATAAAAACTCTATAACTACCATCTTGTTATAGAGTTTTTATAATTTTTATCTATTAAATTATTCCTTTTGGGATTCATTTTATATTCCTTTTAATTCCCAAGCATTTACCGACTTAACTCTCACCTTGCCACCTCTAGCAAATAAACGAATACCCAAACTATCATCTCTAGAAGGATATACTCGCTCAGTAATACACATTTGATTATTCGCGTATACCTCAATTATTGATCTATCAAGAAATATCCTCAAGTTTAAAGACTCTTTGCCGTTTAATCTTAACGGCCCCCCATGGACACCGTGATAAGCTCGATCATCTAAGCTAGATTGGTCTCTATTAATAAACAAGTTGTTACTAATAGCATCATATACAATCGCTGTTTGCTCTTCTCCGTTAGGAGAACGTCGCACATATAAGCCAAACTCATTGGCACTCTCTGGTTCATACTCAATCGCTATTTCTATACAATCCCCATGTACTGGAAGATCGACATAAGACGAAGAAAGGTCAAATTCAAGAAGGCAATAATTGTTCTTTCTCAAACAGTTTAATTCGGGCACAGGTTCGATATTCAATAGACCGTCGGAACGAAGTGAAACGAGCCGAGGTAAAGACATTACCCCGGACCAACCAACAGCTTGTATTGCTTCTTCATTCCATCCTTCCCATGACCAGCCAAAAACTATGCAGCGTCCCTTATCATCAAACATAACAGCCGGTGCATAGTAATCTGCCCCATAATCAAGTCTTCTGAGTGCCTGAGGCTCAAATTTATATTCTTCATAAGTGCCAGTAAAATATACTGGGTAATAGAGCTTCTCATTATCTCTAACTGACACAATTAACGCATACTGATCATTTAAAGGGAAAAACTGAGGGCACTCCCACATTAAGCCAGTCCATATAGGATCTGTTTCCTTTTGGTTTCTAGTATATATTGAACTTAAATAAGTCCAGTTAATTAGATCTTGAGATTTATAAAGAAACACTGTACCTCCAACATTTTTGATGCCCGAACCTATTATTAGGTACCAACTATCTCCTTCTCTCCAAACATAAGGATCACGGAAACCTCCAACTAATTCAATATTTTCTGGAGGAGAAGAAATAACTGGATTGCCATGGTATTTATCCCATTTAACTAATGAGTCATCATGACTTTGGGAAACACAAACTGTTTCTTGTCGATTTTCTCTTCCTTTAATACCAGTATAAATAATAGTTGGGATACCATCTTTATTAATTGCACAACCTGACCAGCAACCATCTTCATCAGGGCTACCTGGTGTTGGAGATAGAGCAATTGGCATAATCTCCCAATGGACTAAATCTTCACTTACTGCGTGTCCCCAATTCATGGTAGTTGCCCAAAGAGGGCTACAAGGGTTATATTGATAAAACAAATGATACTTACCTCTCCAATGAATTAATCCATTGGGATCATTAATCCAATTAAAAGGAGGGCGAAAATGATATAAGGGTTTTTGCTCAGGCATCAATTTGGATTACACCACCGTTCTCTTTGTATTACTTTCTCTAATTAAGGTTTTTAAACCAATCCCCAGGCTCGACTCTCTAACTACTAGCCTTGGGTTTAAAGAAATACTAATCGGTTTACCCTCTAAATTTTTGTTAATTCTGTTTAAAACCACTTCAACAGCAATCCTTCCTATTTCCTTAGTAGGTTGAGAAACACTTGTTAGGCCAGGTTTTGTTATAGAAGCCAGAAAGGTATTATCAAAACTCACCAAAGCTATGTCCTTACCTATTTTTATCTCTTGCTCTTCAAAGGCTTGCATTACCCCAAATGCAGTCAAGTCATTATGGATAAACATAGCGGTAGCCTTTAATTCGTTCTCGAATAAATACTTCTTTGTCTCTTCATATGCTCTATGAGAGTTTAATTCTAACCATTCCTTAATTTCTATCAAACTATTAGGTTCAAATTTTAAACCTCTATCTAAAATTCTTCTTTTGAAAGCTTCAAATTTTTCATCTTCTTTATCGCCCACAAAAAGTATATTGGTATGCCCAAGGTCGACTAGGTGATCAACAGCAATGTCTACACCTCTTTCATGGTCCACACTCACTGAATCAAAATCAGAAATATTTCTGGTGATAATAACAATAGGGAAATCACCATTTTTGAGAGAATCTAAATGGGGAGCTTTGATATCTGCAGGTGCTAAAAGAATCCCATCTACTTTGCGACTTTGAAGAATTTTTATAACTTCTTTTTCTTTTTGTATGTTACCTTTCGTGTTACAAAGTAAAATATTGTATCCATAATAACTTGCAGTTTCGTCAATGGC
>JAXGTM010000224.1:0-3050 GCA_040774925.1 Atribacterota bacterium
AAATTTTGTTCAACAAGCAAAAAGGAAATTTTTGTATTATTTGTTATTTGTCTGATTATCTCCTTCAAATTATCAACAATATTTGGTTGAATTCCCTCAGATGGTTCATCCAAAAGAACTAATCTCGGTTTTCCCGCCAGTGCTCTTCCAATAGCAAGCATTTGTTGTTCACCACCACTTAAAGAACCACCTTTTTGGTCACGGCGTTCCATTAATATAGGAAAATATTCGTAAACTTCCTCAGGAATAACACCACACTTACCATAAGCTGAAATTGTACCCGATTTTAGATTTTCTAATACCGTCAAGCTTGGAAAAATTTGACGACCCTGAGGAACATAGCTAATTCCCATTCGAGCAATCTGGTATGTTTTAAGCTGGTCAAGTTTTTGTCCGTTAAAGGTGATGCTCCCGAACCGATAAGGTAAAATTCGCATTATACTTTTCAAGAGTGTTGTTTTTCCTACTCCATTCCGTCCAAGTATACAGACAATTTCTCCTTCTAAGATTTCCAAACTGATTTGATTACACACCTGAATTGCTCCATAAAAAGTATCAATATTTTCCACTTTTAACATCTATTGCGCCCCCAGGTATACTTCTCGAACTGTTTTATCATTTTCTATTTCACCTAAAGTTCCTTCGGATAAAACTGCACCTTTGTGTAATACAGTAATCTTTTGGGATATTTCACGAACAAAGCTTATATCGTGTTCGATGACAATAGTTGTAAGATTCTTAGTAATTCTCTTGATTAGTTTAGCCATTTCAAACGTTTCTTCGATTGTCATTCCAGCTGTTGGTTCATCTAGCAAAAGAAGCCGTGGTTTACTAGCTAAAACCATACCAATTTCCAATAGCTGTCTCTCCCCGTGAGATAGTTCAACCGCAAGCACGTTTCGATGTTTATCGAGTCTTACCATTTCTAGCATTTCTTGAAGCTTTTCTTCGTGAGAATCCTTAGAAAACAAAAGGGGTAAATTTCCTTGTTTTGCATTAAAAACTACTCGAAGGTTATCAGCAACAGTCATCCTACCAAAAACATTGGGTACTTGGTATTTTCTTGATACTCCCTGTAATGCAATCTCCCGCGCTGATATCCTTGTTATATCTTTACCATCAAAAATAATTTGGCCAAAATTTGGTCTAAAAATACCTGTAATCATATTGAATAATGTTGATTTACCAGCGCCATTAGGTCCGATGATACACCTTAACTCTCCGTGATTAATAGACAAATTCAAATGATTGATAACACGCATACCTCCAAAATCCTTAACCAAATCTTTAATTTCGAGAATTAGTGAGCTATTTTCCTTGGTCAATACCATTCACCCGCTTTTGTTGAGGGAAAAATCCCATAATTCCATCCGGTTTAAACATAATGACAGCAATGAAAAATATACCGATAATGAGTAACCATAAATCAGACATAACACCGCTTAGATACACTTGAAGATAATTAACAACTAAAGTTCCAAGGATCGGACCAATTAATGTACCTCTACCACCAACACAAACCCAAACTAGGATTTGTGTTGAAAATGAAATTCCTAATAAGTCGTGCGTAATAAAGCCTACAGGTACATATAAAGCTCCAGCTAACCCACCAATTGCCGAAGAAATTACTAAAATTAGTACTTTCCCTTTTGGAACATTAAAACCAAAAGTTTCAAGGCGTTGTTCATTGTTGCGAATCGCCTGAACCATAAGTCCAAAAGGTGATCGTAATACCTTCTTGGACAATAAAAAAACAATACTTAATCCGATCAGAATTAAATAATACGGTACTAAGTCCCCCTTAATTTCTATCTCAAATAATCCAGGGATCCCCAATCTTGGACGAGGATAACCCGATAATCCATTTAAGCCACCAGTAAAATTGATAGAGGCAATCACTAGTTTTTGACATATCAATGAAAGAGCCATTGTAACAATTCCAAAATATACTCCTGTAACGCGTCCATAAAAGAGGAAATAACCTATTAAGAAACCCACTGCTACTGGAACAATAATTGCTAAGAGGAAACCAAGGAGAGTGGCACTACCAACCGAAAGATATATTGAAAGATATTTTAGAGTTAACCCCATAGCGTATGAACCTAATCCAAAAAAGACAGCGTGTCCAAAGCTAGCAACTCCAGAGTACCAAAACATTTCTAAACTAAGAGCAGCGACGGCAAAAACTAAAAATCTGGAGAGTAAACCAATATTATATGAATCAGTAAATAGTGGAAATATTGCTAGTATGAAAACAACAAAAGCCAAATAATATCGTTTGAAGATTGACTTACATCCCACTACTTTCATCCTTTCAATATCACTTATTTGTTTTTTTATTAATCAATGAATTTTAACTAGAATTATTTAAAAAAGTCCCTGTGGTTTAAATCGAATAACTATGATTGTAATTACAAGAATCATCACCTGAGCTACTAAAGGTCGCATAAAAAAAGACATTATAGATTCACCACCACCTATGATTACACCACCTCCAATAATTCCTAACAACTTGGATAAACCACCAACTATTACTACATTGAAAGCCTTATTAGCGTATTCTAAACCCATCTCTGGATTAACTGGAACTAACGGGCTCATAACCGCCCCCGCTAAACCTGCCATCGCCGAGCCGAGTACAAAAACAGTCTGACCTGTTCTGACAGTATCAATCCCAACTGCCTCAGCCATATTACGATCGGTAAGAACAGCTCTAATTCTTAACCCAAGATCAGTTCGAAACATAAGCAAGTAAATACTTACAAATACAGCTGTTGCTACTCCAATAATGAATAATCTAAGTATTGGGTAGCTCACACCAAGAATCGTTACCATACCAGGCATTGGGTGTTTTACAAATTGATATCCAGCTCCGAAAAGCAACCGAACTGTCTGTTTAATTACTATGCTTATACCCCAAGTAGCCAGTAGTGTCTCCAAAGGTCGTATATAAAGTGGTCTTATTATGGCTTTTTCAATGAGTAAACCAAAAAAACCAACAATAACTGGTGCTGCAATAATTCCATACCATGTATTTCCAAATTTCCCTC
>JAXGTM010000225.1:0-3032 GCA_040774925.1 Atribacterota bacterium
TTAATAATTTTAGATGACTTATCTTCAGGAAAGATAGAAAATATTAATAAAAAAACTAGATTTTATCAAATTAACATAAATAATCCATGCATTGAAAAAATATTTAATTCCGAAAAACCAGATTATGTCTGTCATCATGCTGCCCAAATCAGTGTTGCTCGTTCGATAGATAATCCAGTACTTGATGCCAATAGCAATATTATAGGATTGTTAAACTTATTAAAATTTTCAATTCGAAATCGTGTTAAGGGATTTATCTTTGCTTCTAGCGGAGGAGCGGTATATGGGGACTGTGGATCGTTTCCAATTACTGAAAATACTCCTCTTTTTCCAACATCTCCCTATGGAATTTCTAAGATGACCTCAGAATATTATTTAAACTTTTATTTTCAAAGGTTTGGTTTAAGATATATTACTCTTCGTTACGGAAATGTCTATGGTCCAAGGCAAGACCCTTTTGGAGAAGCAGGTGTTATTGCTATTTTTATTGAAAAAATGTTAAAAGGAATAACACCTGTAATCAACGGTGATGGTGAATATATTAGGGATTATGTATATGTTAAAGATGTTGCAAAAGCTTGTTTACTCAGTATAAAAAATATGTTAGAATTATCTGAGCTGAAAGCAAGTACAGTTGCAGGCAAAAATCTTAATGCTTATAATATTGGAACTGGTATTGGTACTTCTGTAAATCAATTACATTGCTATTTGAGACATATGATAGATATTAATGCGAAAGTATTTTATGGTCCACCCAGGGCTGGTGATTTAAGAAAAAGTATTTTAGATTGCCATTTAGCCGAGAATAATCTTGGATGGAAGGCACAGTATAGCTTGAAAGATGGATTGAAGGAAACAGTAGAATGGTTTAAAATATGTTATAAGATTAGTCAGAATAAATAAGCAAACAAACTATGTTTAAACCAAAAAGTATAATTTAATTCTATAATTGAATGCAGTTGCACAATAAATTGAAAGATTGAATATTTTTTCGAAAATACTTTTAGTATACGGAGGGCTGTTTGGCTGACTGGATTGTTAATTTAATAAAAGTTGGAGGCATTTTTGTTTCCGGATTATTAATGATAATACTAGGAAAGTATAATCAGAAAAAACCGCTTGCTACATGGAAAAAATTGTTTTTTCAAATTCCTATAGTGTTTATAATTATTATGGCTGGAGTCAAAATTGAGTTTTTAAGGAATTATTCTGGTGGTTATTGGTATCTTGACTACCTTTCAATACCTGTTACAGTTATCTGGTTGATGACAATCACTAATTCAATAGGGCAAACAGATGAACTAGGTGATATTACTCCTATAACTGTTTTTATCGCATCGTTAACATTTTTTGTTGTTTCAATTTTACAAAAACAAGGGTTAATTTTTGCTGAAATATTGTCATTATTATTGGTTATTTTTTCTCTGGCTATCATTATTATAAAAAAGAGAAAAATTATAACGGATGAAGTTAATTATTTTTCTTCTTATTATATGTTTTTTGGATTAATGCTCTCAGTAATAGCAATTGTTGGTGTATTAAAAAGTACAGCTGCACTTACCCTTCTGACTCCTCTGTTAATTTTGGGTTTTCCAATAGTAGACTCTTCTTATTCCTTTATTGCAAACTATCTTAACAATAGTTATCTGGAAAGTGTTAGTGAGAGTAGATTGAGACAACAATTAATTGAACAAGGATTTTCGTGGAGAGGTGCTAATCTAGTTATTGTTGCTGCTTGTATATATCTTAGCATTATTGCAGCAGTAGTATCTGTTAAAGAAGATTTGTATATCTTTTTATTTATGATAGGTATAGGATATCTAACATATTATTTGTTAAGAAAATTGGTTTTAAATGGTACCAATATTATTAAAGTTGATGAATCAAGAAAAAAAGTTGAACTTTTTGGAGTTCCCATTGATTGTATCAATAACCAAGAGGCATTAAACCAGTTGGATTGCTTTGTCCAAGAAGGGGAAATTAACCATATAGTTACTCCTGACACTCTTGCAATATTAAGAGCGAGAAAGGATGAACAATATTTGAATATAGTTCAAAAAGCTAACCTTGTGACTCCTGATGGTTCAGGATTGTTGTGGGCTACAGCATTTTTGGACCAACCACTAATTGAACGAATTACCGGCATAGATATGATTAATAGTATATGCGTATTAGCAACAAAAAAGAATTACAAGTTATATTTATTAGGTGCAAAGGAAGATGTTGTTTGCAAAGCAGTTGAAAATTTAGAAAAAAAATTTCCCGGTATTTCAATTGTTGGTTTTCATCACGGTTATTTTAATAGTCACGATTTTATTGCTGATAATGAAGAGCTAGAGGAGAATATTATTAAAGATATTATCAAAAAAAAGCCAGATTTTTTATTGGTTGGAATGGGTGTACCAAAACAGGAAATATGGATTTATAAGAATAAAGATAAGTTAAAAGTTCCTGTCAGCATAGGGGTTGGTGGTAGTTTTGACGTGATTTCAGGAAATATTAAAAGAGCGCCACTATGGATGCAGAAACACGGTATGGAATGGCTATTCAGATTAATTAAAGAACCAAAAAGAATAAAAAGAATAATGCATTTACCATACTTTATTATACTTATTCTGTTAGGAAAAATTGAAATATTGTTTAGCACTGAGAGTTAATTATTTTCTTTATAGGGTAATACAATTTAGGATGAATTAGAATATTCTTTCTATTAAATATAGATTACTAGAAAGAAGTAACATCTTTTATACAAAAATATACATTAAAAAACCTCAAAAAAGAATTTACCAAGCTAACCATTAAATGCCAATAGTTGATATTCCTTTACCATGACTTTTCTTATTTTTTTGGTTACTTTTATAAAATACTCATGTTTTAATAGTATATTTTTAGGTAATAGCTAAACTTAAATGCACTAAATTTGCTCTTTGACAATAGAAATCTGTTGATTCAGTAATCTCCTTAATAGGATAACAAGATTCTCATTACGATGATTGAATCTCCATTCTACTTCCTTTAGATAGAGTGGGAAA
>JAXGTM010000226.1:0-3026 GCA_040774925.1 Atribacterota bacterium
AATGTGTAAACACATCATGAAAGTAATACAGATTAATTAATATCCTTAAATCTTTTGTTTATTATTTGCCAAGATATACAGAATATCATTGTTCTAAGTTTTGATTAATTGCTGGCTTAATAATAACCCTGCGGTATGGCTCCCTTCCTTCACTAGCAGTTGTTACTCTAATATCATCCTTAAGAGCCATATGAATTAGTCTTCTTTCGATACTATTCATAAAGTATAGTGGAACAGGAGAACCTTTTCTTTTAACTATTTCTGCTTTTTCTTTTGCATATCTTTGTAAAGACTCTTCCCTTCTCTTACGATATCCATCAATATCTACGACATATACTCGGTGATTATCCTTGTTCCCTTTATTTGCAATAAGGTTCACCATATACTGGATGGCATCAAGAGTATGTCCATGCCTTCCAATGATAATAGCTGATTCAGCATTTATAATCTCAAAGATTGTATAGTCTTTTTCCGAAGATATTTTTTTTATTTTTGCTTCATAACTTATAGTTTCTACTATTTTAGAAAGAATCTTTAATGCTTTTTCTTCTTCAGCTTCTAATCTATTTTCATTATTATTTATGTCCAACACTTAATGCCTCTTCCCAATAATTACAAATAAAATTCAGAAAAGTTAATATTATAATTTGTAAAATTTAGTCTCTATCAATTATTTTTTGAAAATTTATTTTTTATTCTGGTTTTCATCTGATTTTTTACTTGGCTTTATTGAAGGTTTTTCATATCCTGGTATCCAGGGTGAGTCTTGCTCAATCTTTTTTGGTCTGATTTTAGGTTCTTCTTTATCTTTTGATTCCAGATTTTTTTCCTGAATAACTTTTTCCATTACATTATTAGGCTGTTTTTTAGAATCAGGGTCTTTTTTATTAATAAATATCTTTTGTACAATATCAAAAAGAGTAGAGGTTAACCAATACAAGCTTAAACCTGAAGGTAGACTAAAGCTTATAAAGGCAATCATCACCGGCATAATAGTTCCCATCATCTTTTGAGTATTTACTGCAGGATTTGATGAACTATCTCCCTGGCCTGTTACCGGCATAGGTGGCATAGTTAATTTTTGCTGAAAATACATAGAAATTCCCACTAAAATTGGTAAAATACCAATACTATAATTCCCAAACACTCCAAAAAGCTGGTCTGGAGCAGCTAACCCAGCAATCATTTCTCCCTGATACATAACTTCATTCTTAATCCATAAAAATCCACCATCAATAACATTTGTATTGGGAATAAAATATTCAAATCCTCTTAATACACGAAAAAACAGAATAAGAATAGGCATCTGAATTAGAAGTGGCAAGCATCCCCCAAATGGATTCACTCCATGCTCTTTATATAGCCTCATCAGCTCTTGATTCATTCTCTCTTTGTCATCTTTGTATTTATTCTGAATATTTTGCATGAGGGGCTGAATCTTCTGTGTTTCGCGCATAGATACCATCTGTTTTTGCATAAGTGGATACATTACTGTTCTTATCAGAATAGTTAGCAAAATTACAGCTAATCCATAATTATGAGTAATACCGTACAATACACTAAGTAGTTTCTCTACCCAACTTATTAATTGATCCCAGATTCCCAAAATACTATTCTCCTTTTCCAAAGCATAATAGAGCTTAATTATTCAGACTATATATGTTGGTATTCCACAAAAATTCTATTTTAATTTGTCTTGAGATTATTTGTAAGATTATCAGGTACGGGGTCATATCCGCCTGAATGGAATGGGTGGCATCTCAATAGCCTTTTTAGAGTAAGAAACCCCCCTTTAACCAAGCCATACTGTTGAATTGCTTTAATAGCATAATTCGAGCAAGTAGGATAAAAACGGCAACTCGCCGGTTTAAGAGGTGAAATACGTTTTTGATAAAAAATTAGAATTTTTACTAAAATATTATTCATTTTCCTTAAATCTCTTAATAGTGACTACTTAATAATCTGACCAGCTCCCTCTCTATTTCACTAAAAGGTGCTACTTCAATTCCTTTTCTGGCTATTATTATAATATCACTGCCTGTGATTAGGTTCTCTCCTTTTTGACGCCATATTTCTCTAAGCCTGCGTTTCACTTTGTTGCGCTTAACTGCTTTTCCTATACACTTTTTGACTATAAAACCAGCTCTATTCGCTTCCTTTTTCTCCTTTAGAATATAAATAATTACATATCTTCCATATCTACGTTTTCCGAATGTAAAAACTTTTCTAAACTCGCTGGTTTTCTTTAAACCTTCCTTATTCAAATTACATAAATTTAACCGGAAACGGTTAATCTCTTCCTTCCTTTTTGTCTTCTTCTCTTTAAAACAAGCCTTCCAGCTTTTGTGCTCATTCTACTACGAAACCCGTGTGCTTTGAGTTTTTTTCTACTGTTTGGTTGATACGTACGCTTCATTAAATATAAATCTCCTTTTTACAAAATCTTCCTATCTTTCTCTATTTAGCAGTACTATATGTACGGTATAATTAATAGTAAAAATTGCTTTTTTATTCATCCTTATTTAAAATAAGTATCGCATGTTTATCTACATATTAATTTCTACCGCAAACTTTTAAGATATATCTATATTTATCATGTATAACATGGATTTAAAAAAAATAATATCAACTATCTATTTTCAGTACCTTTAATTATTTATTTGTAATTATATCAATTGATAATTATATCTTTTATCTATAGATAGTGTCAAATACTGAAATAGTGTACCTTATTTTTCTAATTCAAGCAAGATTAGTCTTTAATAAAAAGAATAAATACTTTTATAATTAAGTAAAGACTCTATACTCTTTCCATAAACTTTTATTTTTGTTATTATAGTAGTGTTCGAATCACATTTCAAAAACCTTATTTTTCTTGCCAAAACTAGATATAAATACCTGTGTAATTAATTATTTAACCGGACTTCATTTTGTATTGTTATTATACATTGTTTTATAAATATAAATTTTTCTAACAAATTTCTAACAAATAATTAACATCAATACTTTTCCACAATTGTTAATAA
>JAXGTM010000227.1:0-3025 GCA_040774925.1 Atribacterota bacterium
AAAAATTTCTTGTACATCGCTGGTCACTTTGGGAATATCTAAACCTTGTGCCCAATTTTTGATTTCGTCGTTCAGAAACACATCAGCTATACCAACAAGCTTTGCTTCACGAATTTGAGATACAATATTTTCAGCGTGAAGTCTACCTATCCGACCAGCCCCTACTATACCTAGTTTTACCATTTTATGCTTTTCCTCCTTTAAGTTTGTATTCTAACAATTAGACTAAGATGCTATTTACAAAATTCTTGCATAGCCTCAAACATTGCTATGATGTTCTCTGGGGGTACTTCGGGCAGTATATTGTGCACCTGGTTAAAAACAAATCCTCCATCCCGCGCAAATATTTCTATTTGTTGTCTAACATGGTCTCTGACTTCTTTTGGTGAAACGCTTGATAGAATGCGCGGATCACATCCACCCCCCCAGAAAGTCACATCTTTGCCAAATTCTTTCTTTAATTTTTGGGGTTCCATGTCATTAGCACTTATTTGTACAGGATTAATTATGTCTATACCTGCCTCAATTAAATCAGGGAGTAGCTTATAGATAGACCCGCAACAGTGTAGAAAAACATACATATTGCTGTGTTTCTTTACATACTGCCACAGAGCGGCGTGGCGAGGCTTTAATAATTTTTGGTATACCTCTGGTGACATAAAAGGAGCCTCACTCATACCTAAGTCATCAGAAAACCGAACGATATCAACTACATCACCTAACCATTTACACACTTTATCTAGCAAGTTCAAATAACGGTCCACAAGTACATCAAAAAATTTTTCAACTTCCCTTGGAGAAAGATAAAGATCCATTAAGAAATTATCAAAGCGTCTTAGATATGTTCCAGTTTCAAATAAACTGCACCCACAATCGAGCAAAAGCGCTTTGTCAGAGGTTTCGCGCAGCTTACTAACTCGTGCTCGCAAATCACGCCAAAAATCCTCGGTGTTAATATTACCTTGATCCCAAGGACTGGCGGGAATAGCAGACCACTGCACCTCATCAAGTGCTTCATCTAAATTATCATAGTTTTCAGGAAGTCCATCGAGATAGGGATAGCATGTTTGAGAAAAATAGAAGGAATTTTTGTTCATTTTTGCAATCATAGTCTTATCTTTGGAAAAAGCGCAAACGTTGTCCTCTTCATCTTTAGTGGGCTTAAACCAGCCTGGAAATTGCACAACATAACCGCTGGGGAGGGTAAAATCATACCAATTTTCTTCCTCATCGTATACAATACCGACATCTAACGCGTCCACGCAGAATTTATCCAATATCTCATCTTCTACCCTAGCCAATTGCTGCACAACATCATAAACTCGAGCAGAACCCTTATGTATACCAAGATATTGTTTTAAGTTAATATACCCAATAGCGGATATGCCCGAGCTCCTCGTTGAACCAAAATCTACTGGAATGATGTCCGTTTCTTTATGTTCGATGTTCGCGATAATCCTCTCACGTGAATTCATAAGTTTTCCTCCCTTCAACACCCTATTCACTAGGTATCGAAAAGTGTTTTCGTAAAACGGTAGTCATTTTCTCTTTACCTACCCGAATAGCCTTTTCCGGAGGCAATTCATAATAATCTTGATTGAATACTTCAATTGAGGCCATTCGGTCGTACCCTATACCTTTCAGTGTGCTGAGGATTTGGTCGAGATCTATAACTCCATCACCAGGCCAAACTCTATGGTGATCTCTTAAGGCCCCAACCGGAAAATCATTCGTGTCGTTTATATGAAAAATGAAAATCTTGTCTGGGCTAATATGCTTGAGTGTCTCGATTCTCGAGTGCATGGCATAGAAATGAAAGCAGTCTAAAACTAATCCTACATTCTTTCGATTCACCGTCTCAACTATTTCGTAAGCCTGCTCAAGTGTGTTAACGCTACAGTTAGGATATCCTACAAACTCAAAAGCTAGGTTCATGTCGTACTTTTCGGCAACATCGCTTAAATCTTTTAGCACACTAACCGTTTCTTCTTTGATACGTCCTCTTGTATAAGTAACATCAAAGCTTGGAACGACAACCGTGTAGTGACAACCTATTTTTGATCCTGTTTCACACAGGAAAACCAAGTCCTCTTTTATCTTTTTATAATCAGCCACATCTCTAAAGGTGACGTACTCCAGTGTGTTAAAAGCATATGGTTTAATTCGGTTTTTTTCAAAAAACGCGACGAGTTCCTTAAGGGAGCGTTCTCCTATGTATGCTCTCATCTTTCGCATTCTTATTTCAATGAAGTCGTATCCATATTTTTCGGCAAATTCAAGATCTAACGCTAAGGTTGAATTTTCCATTGTGGTACCTTCGTTAAAACACAATTTCATAATAGCCACCTCGCTTTAGTTATTTTGTCTTGATGGTTTATAAATAAAATTCTTACCTTCCACCTCCTGGCTTTCTAAGGCTATCTGAAAGAATCGCTAAAATAATAATCATCCCTCTAGCAACCTGTTGCCAATAAGGAGAGACTTGCAATAAATCCATGCCATTATTCAGAATTCCAACGATAAGTGCTCCTATCAATGTTCCCCAAATTGAACCAGTTCCACCTGATAACCCTGTTCCACCTATTACTGCGGCCATGATTGCGTCTAATTCATAACCCATTGCAGCAGAGGGTTGTGCCGTAAGTAACCTTGAGGTAAGAAGAATTCCAGCCAGGCCCGACATTGCTCCAGCAAAAGAGTAAACAAAAAGTCGAACTTTAGTAACATTTATACCTGAGGCAATAGCGGCCCTTTCATTGCCACCGGTCGCGTATATGTATCTACCCAACTTCGTTTTATCTAATATAAAGTGAGAAAGGATCGCTGCTATCACCAACATGTAAATCATAAAAGGTATACCCCAGATACGGCCTCCTCCGATAAACTCAAATGCCTTTGAAAAACCGGTTATAGGGAAACCCTTTGTGTAGACCAAAGCCAGGCCTCTCAATATGGTCATCATTCCAAGAGTAGCAATAAACGGCGGCATTTTTCCAAATGCTACAAGTGAACCATTGATGAAACC
>JAXGTM010000228.1:0-2995 GCA_040774925.1 Atribacterota bacterium
ATCAAAGATGAGAAAGAGATTACAGATATAGAAAAAGAGATAGGATATCCTATCGTAATGAAGATAGTATCACCTGATATTATTCACAAATCAGAGGCAGGAGGTGTTAAAGTCGGTATAAAAGACAAACAATCAGCAATCAAGGCATACCAGACTATCATCTCAAATGCTAAAGCATACAATGATAAGGCACATATACACGGTATAATAGCATACCATATGTGTCCTGCATCAACAGAGGTAATTATCGGTATGATGAAAGACCCACATTTCGGACCTGTAGTCATGTTCGGACTCGGTGGGATCTTCGTAGAGGTATTAAAGGATGTCTCCTTCCGTGTCCTTCCCATAAAAAAGAAAGATGCAAAAGAGATGATAAACGAGATAAAAGGATACCCCATACTCAAAGGGATAAGGGGAGAGGCTCCGAAAGACATAGCCTCAATAGAAGATGTCTTACTCAAATTATCTTCCCTGGTAATGGATAATCCCGAAATACAGGAGATTGACTTAAATCCTATTTTAGTATATGAAGAGGGCCTGCAGATAGTAGATGCCCGGATAATATTGTAAATCCTTGCTGACTGAATTATTTGATGCTTGCACATCAATATATTAGACAAAAATTATGAATGGAGGTGATGGTTTAAATCGTATAGCATAAATTTAAAAAGATGTGTACAGATACAATATAAAGGAGGATAAATTTAATGAACATTAAAAAAACATTTATTATTCTATTGGCTCTTTTTGTTCTAGTTAATTGTTTTAGCAGTGGATTAGCTGCTGAGAAGAAAGTATTATTAGCTGGAATGGACCCACACGGCGTACCATGGGCTTATATTGATGAATCTGGCAAACCTGCTGGCTTTACCGTTGAAGCAATAGATTGGATTGCTGAAGAGATGGGTTTTGAAGTTAAACATACACCTATTTCCTGGGATGCTATTATTTCAACCCTTTTAGCCGGTCAGCTTGATTTTATCGGATCTGGAATGACAATAACTGAAGAAAGACAAAAAGTCGTTGATTTTACAATTCCATATATGCAGATAGACCAGGCTCTTTGTGTTCGTGAAGATTCTGATATCAATATGATAGAAGCCTTATGCGGTAAACATCAAGTAGGCACTCAAAGAGGTTGTACTGCAGCAATGTGGATAGAGGATAACCTGATTAAAAAGGGAATATTAAATAAAGATAAAGTTAGTTTATTTGAAGGTTTTGATTTAGCGGTTGAAAGTTTACTGAATGGAAGAATAGAGTCAGCTATGATGGATGATGTTATGCTAGCTGCTTCAATTGATGGAAAACCACTCAAGATCGTTGGTACTCTCATAACTGGAGAAGTTTATGGATACGCAGTCAGGAAAGAAGACAAAGATTTGAAAGCTATGTTAGATGAGGGATTAACTAGATTAATGAAATCTGCAAAATGGAATGAACTGAAAGAAAAATACATTCCTGGTGGTATTACCAAATAATATACAAAGAATAACCTAATTAGAAGGGGGGGTAACAAATAGCATATGAGTGAGAATCTACTTGTAATTTATCAGGCCCTCCCTTATTTTTTACAAGGCACAGTTGTAACAATGGAAATAGTGCTAGGAGGGTTATTGCTGGGTCTAATAGTAGGGGTTCCACTAGCTATTGGAGAGGTTTATGGCAACAAATTCACTACTAGTTTAATTGCAATTTATGTAGCTTTTTTCAGGGGAATTCCATTTTTGGTACTTCTTTTTCTTTTTTATCTAGGTATATTCCCCTCATTAGGTATTAAAATGAGTGGTCTAGCTGCCACTATTTTAATTATAGGTTTAAGAGATGCTGCATACCAGTCTCAATTGTTTCGTGGAAGTATCAAATCGATTGGTGAGGGGCAGATGCTGGCAGCTCTATCTTTAGGTATAAAGAAATATGATGCAATATTCAGTATCATATTGCCACAGGCTCTTCGGATTTCCATACCCGGTTGGTCTAATCTATATTCTATTATGCTAAAAAACTCTGCTATTGCCTATGCCATTGGTGTAATGGAATTATTAACGAGAGCTTCCTTTGTGTCTAGTCGTACATTTAAACCTATGCCTATATACCTTTCATGTGCCGTCATCTTCATTATCCTGACATACGGTGGAGTGAAACTACTTAGCCTACTAGAGCATAAGGTAAGAATTCCGGGCTATGGAGAGGAGAGATAGTATATGAATAAAATTGACAATAACGGTGAAGTCGTATTAAGAGTTGAAGATATACATAAATCATATGGTAGTAATGAGATCCTAAAAGGAGTATCCTTTGAGATAAAAAAGGGTGAAACAACTGTTATCATAGGCTCCTCAGGTAGTGGTAAAAGTACACTCTTACGCTGTATCAATCAGCTTACCGTACCTGATAAGGGTAGAATATGGCTAGAAGGAGAAGAGGTCACACATCACATGAAAGAGATAAGCCATTTCCGCCAGAAGATAGGCATGGTCTTTCAGGACTTCAACCTGTTCGATCACCTCTGTGCTGTAAAGAATGTAGAGATAGGCCTGATAAAAGTAAAAAAGATGAACAAAAAAGAGGCAAGAGAGATAGCCATGGAAGAGCTCAGACGGGTAGGCTTAGAAAAACAAGCAGATCTATACCCTGCACAGCTTTCAGGTGGACAGAAGCAGAGAGTCTCCATCGCCAGAGCACTTGCCATGAACCCCAAGGTCATGTTATTCGATGAACCAACCTCTGCACTTGACCCTGAACTTATAGGAGAGGTGCTAGAGGTAATGAAAAACTTAGCCCTAGCTGGAATGACCATGGTTGTAGTAACACATGAGATGGGATTTGCCCGCTCTGTAGCAAATGAGATAATATTCATAGAATGTGGTAAGATCCTCGATCAGGGTACACCACACAAACTCTTTACCAACCCTGACCATGAGAGGACCAGACAGTTTATTTGTAAGATTGATGAACTATATGGAAAGACGGATAAATAGAAGATGAGTAC
>JAXGTM010000229.1:0-2992 GCA_040774925.1 Atribacterota bacterium
AGCAGAAATAGCAGACCGAATTGCTGTAATGTATGCAGGTAAGATAGTGGAATATACAGATACACGCTCACTGTTTTTTTCGCCTCTACATCCATATACTTTCGGCTTGCTCACCTCCATACCCAGGTTAGATCTGGATTTAGAAAAATTGGACTCTATCCCGGGTATAGTACCTGATCCACTGAACTTTCCTACTGGATGCAAATTTCATCCGCGCTGTGTCTTTGCAACAGAGAAATGCAAAAAAGAAGAGCCATTGTTAGAAAAAATAGAGAATAATCATTTAGTTCGTTGTTGGAATGTAGATAGAGTAAGGGAAGCAGAGGACAGAATGTCTTTCAGAAGGAGGCTAACAGCAGTTGAATAACCGGTTAGTATCAGTAAGAAACCTAATAAAGTATTTTCCTATTAAAAAAGGCGTCTTTAAAAGAACAGTTGGTTGGGTTAAAGCAGTAGATAAAATTAGTTTCGATATATATAACGGAGAGACTCTCGGGCTGGTAGGAGAATCAGGTTGTGGTAAATCAACAACCGCCTTAACTATTTTACGTCTGGAAGAACCTACTTCGGGTGAAGTATTTTTTCAAGGTGAGAATATTGCCAGAGTAAATAAGAATAAGATGAGAGCCTATAGAAAGGATTTACAGATTATCTTTCAGGATCCTTATAGCTCTTTAGATCCGAGAATGAAAATTAAAAGTATCATTACAGAAGGCCTTGCCACTCATCATATGTATGATTATAAAACAAGGATAAAGAGGGTAAGTGAGTTATTAGAAAGAGTTGGTATACCTTCAAATTATATGGACCGTTTTCCGCATGAGTTCAGTGGAGGTCAGAGACAGAGAATTGGTATAGCCCGAGCATTGGCATTAAATCCCAAGTTAATTGTTTGTGACGAAGCAGTATCTGCATTAGATGTATCTATTCGATCACAAATAATTAACCTATTTAAAGAGTTGCAAAGAGAATTTAACCTTACTTATCTATTTATCGCACATGATTTAAGTGTAATAAAATATATCAGTGACAGGGTTGCTGTAATGTATCTAGGAAAAATTGTAGAGGTTGCACCAAAAAAGAAGTTTTTTAATAATACTTTACACCCCTATGCTCAGGCATTAGTTTCTGCAGTTCCGGTACCTAATCCAGATTTTAAAAAGAATCGAATTCTTTTACAGGGAGATGTCCCTAGCCCTGCTAACCCACCTGCGGGATGCCGCTTCCATCCAAGATGTCCACGAGTTATGGATATTTGCACAAAGGTTGAGCCGGCAATGAAAGAAGTTGAAGAGACGCATTTTGTAGCATGTCATCTGTACTAATTGTATAAATCTTTCGGCGTAACCGAATAAAAAAATTAAACACTGGTATTCGGTTAATTATTTTCCCTGAAAGAAGCTTTATAAAATTGTTAATCAATTTATTTTGTGTTAAAATAATTGGCGTAATAGCAATAAAAGGTATATATTTAAAACTTAAAGAAAAACAATCTCTAATTAGAACTTAAATTGATATATTGCCGTTGCTGTTCATTCAGGTTTGCATATTTTAAAAAAGTCCTTAATAATATAATAAAAATGCTTTTACTTTAAGCGCCCGTAGCTCAATGGATAGAGCAGAGGCTTCCTAAGCCTCGTGTTGGAAGTTCGACTCTTCTCGGGCGCTCCATTATTACTTCTAACAAAAATTCTATTGAACAGTTTTTCAGGAGAAAGGGAATATAAATTGATTAACAAGAGTAATGAACAAAATTTAAAAAAGATTATTAAAGAATCTATTTTTCAATATATTAAAAAAAAAGACATTAATACTTCTGATATTCCCCCAATAATTTTTACCACTCCAAAAAACCCTATACACGGACATCTGTCTACCAATATTGCATTACAGTTATCTGGAATATTTTCTGAAAATGCAAGGGCAATTGCTCAATTTTTAGTTAATACAATAGAAGATAAAAATGAAGACATATTTGACAAAGTTGAAATAGCAGGACCAGGATTTATCAATTTCTTTTTTAAAAAAGATGTTCTGTACAATATACTGCATGAAATTATTGAAGAAAAGAGCAGATTTGGTTATTCACAATTAGGTAAAGGTAAAAAGATACTGGTTGAATATGTTAGTGTTAATCCCACCGGACCTTTGCATGTTGGTCATGGGAAATGCGCTGTTGTCGGTGATTCTTTATCCAGGATAATGAACGCAGCTGGTTACGAGGTTTCAACAGAATATTATATTAATGACCATGGAAAGCAGATAGACATTCTTGGACAATCTGTTTTTATTCGTTACAAACAGCTACTGGGAGAAGAGATTGAGTTTCCAGAAAATGGATATCAAGGAGATTATATTGTCTCACTGGCAAAAGAGATTAAGGAGAGATATCAAACAGATTTTTTGGGTAAAGATGACCTAAAAACACTCGAATTTTTTAAATCCTATTCAAAACAAAGAATTTTGGAAGAGATAAGACAGGATTTAAAGGATTTTGGAGTAGAATTTGATAACTGGTTTAGCGAGGAATCTCTCTTTGAGGAGAATAGAGTAAAACCAGTTATAGATAATTTGAAACAAGAAGGATACCTATATTTAAGTAACGGTGCTCTATGGTTTAAATCAACTGATTTTGGTGATGAAAAGGATAGAGTTGTCACACGGGCTAATGGTGAAGACACCTATTTTTCTTCAGATATTGCTTACCATGATGATAAATTCAAGAGGGGTTTCGAGGGGTTGATTGATATATGGGGATCAGACCATCATGGTTATATTAAAAGGATGAAGGCAGCAATTCAGGCTTTAGGATATCCCGAAAATTCATTAGAAGTACTGTTAGTACAATTTGTTACACTTGTTAAGGCTGGAAAAACTATCGGTATGAGTACAAGGGGCGGACAATTTATTACTTTAAAAGAGTTATTAGAGGAAGTTGGCAAAGATGTTGCCAGATATTTTTTCTTGATGTACAGCCATGATAGTCATACTG
>JAXGTM010000230.1:0-2982 GCA_040774925.1 Atribacterota bacterium
CAATATATTACAAGGCCACACCGTGACCATATTTTAAGGGCTAGTACCTCAGCCGTCTCCATCATCACAATCTTCATTAACTGTTATAGATTTTGTAGCAAAACCCTGATTCCCCCAAAAATCGGTGACCGTTAACACAACTACATATTCTCCCGATAAATTATATCTATGGTTTACTACTATACCAACACCGGTTTTTCCATCACCAAAATCCCAGTGAAAATCTTTAATACCTCTGTTATCAGTAGACTTTGCCGCATCAAATACAACATTAAATGGTGCTGTACCTGTTGTTCCGGGTAGTACCTCAAAAGTAGCTTTTGGTGATTCTATATCGATTCCCGGCTGGAGTGCAGGCAAATCAACGGTTATAGATTTCACAATATTATGCCCTGCTCCATCAGTGCCAAACATACTGATTGCACATGTTATCTCTGTAATAAGAGGGTTTTTAACAATATAGTCTGCCGCCTGTTTAAAATATAAAGGAAGTTTCTTTATTTCGGTAATTTCTCCGGGTTTACCAGGGATATCGGATGGATGAACATAGAAAGATATTCCAACATCTTTGGAAAGTTCGGGAATTAATACACCCTTATTATAATATCTGTATTTAAATCCCTGTCCGATAAATTCAACTTGGTTGATAGAATATATTTTTAAATCTATGGTTCCTTCACCTTCAGCCAGTTTAATCTCAGAATGGTCAACCCTTATCTGCGCTTTGGGGTCAAATACATTTAAGATTCCTTCACCGAACCAATTACATCCGGATAAGGTAAGAGCAAGTAATATAGAAACTGATAAGAACAGTATTAATTTATTTTTAGTGTCAAATAGTTTTTTTCTCATTCCCATCCCTCCCCTTTCAAATGTAGTTTCAAATATTCATTATCAAATTTAATACATAAATCTGCATATCTATAGTAAATCCAATATGTGTTGCAAAGTGATTTATAAATGATATTTCAAAATACTTTCTTTAATAACACAAACATTACAAGTCGAAAATCTAATTAACCTGATACTGTATAACTGTATCCAAAAGGTAATTAGATACTGATTTAGAAATCAATCTTATGTGCGGTAATAAGAATGATTATTTCGGTTCTTTTCTTGGTACGATTGGTAAATTTGAATAATTCCCCAAAAACAGGAATTTCACTCAATATCGGAATCTTCCTGATGGTTTCAATCTCTTCAGATGATATTAATCCGCCTATAACATTAGTTGCGCCGAGCGGTGCCCTGATAATTGCCTTTTCCTGACGGGAATTTATTACCGGGTACCCTTGAATTAATTCGGTTCCCAAAGATTCTACTTTAATATCACAATCCATCGTAATCTTTCCATCCTGGCTTAAACGGGGTGTAATAGTCATATTTAAACCAACATCTATATAACGAATGGTCTCAATACCATCTGCAGTTCTCTCACGGATAGGTATTTTGGAACCGGAAAGGATGACAGCTTCTTTTCCATCTAAAGTGAGTATTTTCGGGTTGGATAGTGTATTGGTTTTGCCTTCCCGGCTTAAAGCATCTAATGTCGCCTGCACTAAACCCTGACGTTCAAATAAGCCACCTAAAGTGATTTCTCCAAGAATCAATCTTCCCAGAACCGGCTTGTTCTCATCATCTCTGGCACCAAAACTCCAGGATATACCCAGGTCTTTTTCAGCATCAAGAGCTATCTCTACAATTTTAGATTCTATCATTATCTGAGGCGCCTGTTTATCCAATCCTTCAATCATTATCTGGGCATTGGCAATCTCTTCCTGATTACCTTTTATAATTATTTCATTTTGTCTGCTATCAACAATAATTCTACTTTCATCAGGAATGATGATACCGAGCATTCCTCTAATAGCATCAATCTCCTCTGAAAAGATAGCATTCTCAAGTTTAAAACTCTTAGAAATCAGGCTGGTATCCATTTGCCTGATTAGTTCGTCTGCTCTGGCAACTGTTTCCGGCAAACCTTCCAATATAAGGTTGTTTAATCTGTTATCAGTAGTTACCTTGATACTGCTGCTATCACCAAAGTAATTATCCAGTACACTTTTGGTATTACCAACATCAGCATTTTCCAGATGTACTATTCGGGTTATCCTTTCACGATAACCCTGTATAATCTCTTCCTCTCCAATAATTAAGGCGTTGCCTACCTGTGCATATTTGAGTCTTTTTAAAGTCAGAATCCAGTTTAAAGCCTCCTTAAAGGAGACATCATTCAGGCTGAGAGTGATTTTACCGGAAACTGAATCATCTGCCACGATATTTATACCACTAAGAATAGAGAGTGTCCGAATAGCATCCACAACATCAGTCTCTTTAAGATTCATGGTAATGGGAGTATTAACCTGATCTATCAGGGAAGGAACTGCAGCCAATTCTCTTTCTCTCACTCTCTGAATTTCTTCTGCATCCAGGGGTTTAACCGTAAATACCTGCTGCTCAGGAGAGAGGAATTCTTTGTAATCATAAATGTTTATCTGTAAAAGACGTTTTGTACTATCTAAAGCTAAATCATAATCGACCTGTTGAAATAAATCTACAACAAACCTTGACTTACCTTCTTCAATCTGTCCACATCTAACCTGTTTTACAGAACCCATATTTAGGAAAAGGGTATTTCTGACCAGCTCAGTTATGTTGTAGTCAGCATCATATACATCGATAACTATTCTGTCAGGGTCACTTACATACATAGAATCGTATTCTTCAATAGGATTATTAGCTTTGATAGTTATTCTGGTAAAATTCGGCATTTTCCTATACCAGATATTAGTTATAGTTATATCTGCCTGGGCAAAACAAGTTTCAAATGAAAAGAAAAATAATAAAGAAATCAAAACAATAAGGGTAATTTTCCTATAAAGGCTAATTCCTCTATCATTTAAAAAGAATAAATTATTTTTATTATTGTGGTTAATTGCAGAGCTTTTTACCGAATCTTTATTCATTAATATCCTCCTCACC
>JAXGTM010000231.1:0-2971 GCA_040774925.1 Atribacterota bacterium
AAATTTCCTGTCCCATTCCGGTATCAATAGAATTAGCATAGGAGCTCAGTCTTTTAATAACATAACACTAAAAAAAATTGGCAGGAGTCACTCAAGAGAAGATATATATACAGCTTTTAACTTAGCACGTGATTCAGGATTTAAAAATATCAATTTGGATATTATGTTCGGTTTGCCTGGAGAGCGCAGAAAAGAATTCAAAGAAACACTGACAGAAGTTGCTACTTTGAAGCCGGAACACATCTCATTGTATGCCCTAACAATTGAAGCCGATACTCCTTTTTATAATTTAAAAAAAGAAAAAAAAATTAAATTACCTTCAGATTCTTTCTGTAGTCTGCTTTTTATGGATGCAATAGATTTTCTGATTTCCAATGGATATGAACATTATGAAATATCCAATTTTGCGCTACCAGGGAAAAAGAGTGCACACAATCAGATTTATTGGAAGAATAAATATTATTTAGGTATTGGAGCTAATTCATCTTCCTATATTGATGGCAAGCGTTACAAAAATATGAACGATTTAATCAATTATATTTCTCTTTTAGAGCATGGAATCTTGCCAATTGAATATCAGGAAATATTACCCTTTAAAGAAAGAATGATTGAAACAATTATATTAAAGTTAAGAATGTTAGAGGGTATGTCAAAGAAAGAATTTAAAGAAATGTTTAATAAATCTATAGAAGAATATTTTCATAAAGAAATAAATAATTTAAAAAAACAGCATTTGCTTGACGAAAATGAAACACATTACTTTTTAACAAAAAAAGGCATATTATTTGCAAATAATGTATTTTTTGAATTCATGGATTAATCTGATGCGCAAAAGTATAGAATTTTAACTGGTAGTGTTGACAAATAACCATTTGGGTGATATTCTTAAAAAGAATTTAGCACTCTAAGGGCGAGAGTGCTAATCAGGGGTAAAAATATGATTTTAAGCGATAGATTAAGTACTATTTTAAATGCGGTAGTACATCTTTATATAACAAAAGCTGAGCCAGTAAGTTCAGAGATGATTGTATCTTATTATGGATTGGATATTAGTACAGCAACCGTTCGTAACGACCTTAAATTATTGGAGGAGTTTGGTTTTTTAAAGAAACCTCATACATCAGCAGGTAGAACTCCAACAGATAAGGGCTATAGGTTTTATGTGGATCAATTAATGCAAAAGGATGTTGATTATCTTAGTGATGAAGAAAAACAAGAAATAAGAGACGAATTCAATATAGCGAGAGATTACAACGAAATAATGAGAGTGACATCTGTTCTCATTTCTAGATTGACCAATAATCTGGGTGTGGTGCTGGCTCCAAACATGATAAAAGATACTTTAAAAGACATTCACTTTATGGCTTTAAATGATCAGCGAATTTTAGCAACTATGGTTACAAATAGTGGTCTTTTTTTTCAAAAGATAATGAGGGTAAATTGCGATATATCTGAAGAAAATCTAAAAACAATTTCTAAAATTATAAAAAAAGAATTTTATGGTAAAAGTTTAGAAGTTGTTAATGAAGAGATGCTTAATCAGATCTATTGTTATTATTTTAAATACCGTACTTTAGATTCAATCTGGGAATTAATCGAAAATTGTTTTAACTTTACTGAAGAAGAGGCGAAAATTTTCCTTGGTAATCGTAGCTATATTTTAAGACAGCCTGAATTTAAAGAGATTAGAAGACTAAATTATTTATTTGATTTTATTGAAGAAGAAAAAAATCTCATTAGCATTATTAGTAAATCTATATTAAAAAAACAGATTGATATTGTGATAGGCAGCGAATTGGGACAAGAGGCTATGGAAGATTGCAGCGTAATTACCAGACAATACAATCTTAAGGGTAAGATAAGAGGGGCAATAAGCGTTTTAGGCCCAACAAGGATGAATTACTCCAAATCTGTTTCTGTATTGGATTTCATTGCAAATGAATTGAGTGAAATATTGTCTGAATAAGAAAAAGTACATCAATGGTGGTAAAAATGGAAGAAAAAGAATTTAAAAAAAATAAAGATGCAGAACTTGATTCACTGGAAGAAAGATATAATAAAATAAAAAAAACAGAGCTTATTAAAGAAATTATCTTTAAAGAAAAAGAACTGTTTGATTTAAAAGAAAGTTTAGAGAATCAAGAAGAAGAGTTAAAAAAAATTAAAGAAAATGAAAAATCTTACAAAGAACAATTGATAAGAATGCAGGCTGATTTTGAAAATTATAAAAAACGAGAAGAGAGAAAAAAGTATGAATTCATGGAATATGCCAAACAAGATTTGATTTGCGAATTATTATCGGTTATTGATAATCTGGAGAGAGCATCATCCTATACAGAAGAACTCAATGATGATAAACATGTAGCTGATATAAAAGAAGGCTTAAAGGGCATTTTAAAGAATATCAGGAGTATTTTGGAAAAAGAAGGATTGAGACCGATTAAGGCTATTGGAGAAAAATTTGACCCTTATTGCCATGAAGCAATTATGAGTGTTGAATCAGAAGAACACCCTGAAGATACAGTTGTTGAAGAGATGGTGAAAGGCTATTATTTAAAATCGAAGGTATTGAGGCCTTCAGTAGTCAAAGTATCTAAAGGGATTTGTGAAAATAAGAAAGATAATTAGAACTATTAAAGTAGATTATTATAATGCTACTTATTAAATACAACATAGAATAGAAAAATATATTTTTAAATTAATTTAAAAGGAGAAATAATTATGGCCAAAGCAATTGGAATAGATTTAGGTACCACTAATTCAGCTGTAGCGATTATAGAAGGTGGTAATCCTGTTGTTATAGAAAACAAAGAAGGCAGTAGAACAACTCCTTCAATGGTTGCTTTTACAAAAAAAGGAGAAAGATTAGTTGGCTTACTGGCTAAAAGACAGGCTGTAACCAATTCGAAGAACACTGTTTATTCTGTTAAACGGTTTATTGGAAGACGATATACTGATCCAGAAGTTCAAC
>JAXGTM010000232.1:0-2954 GCA_040774925.1 Atribacterota bacterium
GAAGAACATTTCCTCTTGGTCTCGGCATGCCAGTTTATGTATTTATTTCATTAGCGATATTTTTAGGTTTAATGCTGAAATATACAAAATTTGGAAGACGGATTTATGCGGTTGGATGTAATGAGAATGCTGCATATTTGGCCGGTATCAATGTTAAAAATTTCAAGTTAATCATCTATATTATTAATGGTCTTTTAATCTCAATTGCCGCTATGACTCAGTTATCACGGTTAGGGACTGGAAATCCGCTTATGGGCTCTGGCAAGGAAATCGATGCCATAGCTGCAGCGGTTGTTGGCGGAACTGCATTAAGCGGTGGTAAAGGAAATATCTTGGGAACTGTTATTGGTATACTATTACTTGGAAGTATTACCAATGCTATGAATGTTATTGGAATGTCTCCTCACTGGCAGTATGTGTTTAAGGGTGCAGTTATCGTGGTTTCTGTTACAGTCAGTTATTATAGTATCTTAAAATCAAGTACTTTGAAGGCATAAAGTAATCAATTAAAATAGTTTTCTTTATAAAAAGAAGCATCTTGTGTTAATTATTTTCCCTGCTGGTATTTTTGTTTAATGCTTTTTATTAAAGGAGGTAATTAAAATGAAGAAGCTTATATCGCTTTTCATAACGGTTACCCTATTGTTCAGTTTAGTGGCTTTTTCTTTTGCAGAAGCAGCGGAAGCTGACCTTAGTGGGAAAAGTATTGGGCTAGTAAATGCTGGACCAGACGATTATTACTATAAACTGTTTGACGTTTACGAAGCTTTAGCGAAAGATATGGGATGGGAAGTTACTGTTTTAAATTCTGAATATTCCCCAGAAAAAGAGATCTCAAACGTTCAAGATTTGATAACAAAAGGTGTAGACGCAATTGCTGTAATAACTGCCAATGTATTTTCTGCTGGTCAAGCAGCAAAAATGGCCAACGATGCTGGTGTTCCTATATTTTTTGTCGTCGGGCGACCAGATGAAGAAACAACCGGTGGCAAGGTTAATGGCCATGTTGGCTTTAGTTATTATAATTGTGGTTATATGAATGGTGAATGGATTGCAAAAAATTATCCGAACGCCAAAGTTGTTTCAATAGATGGTTTTTATGGGCAAGGAACGGCTGAAGCCCATGCCCAGGGTATCCAGGATGCTTTGGATGCTAACAATACTGGTATAAAGGTTGTAAGTGTTGGTTCAGGAGAGTGGCAACGTACCAAAGCTATTCCTGTTGCTCAAGACCTTTTAGCTTCTGGTAGAGAATTTGACATTGTATATGTAATGAACGAAGAAATGACTGCCGGTGTTCTCCAGGTATTTGAGGAACAAGGGGTTAAAGATAAAATTATTCTTACTACCAACGGCAAAGAAGAAGGAATCGAATGGATAAAGACAGGGAAAGTAGCGGCTACAGCACCAGATCCTCCATCTCTCTGCGCTCATTTATCTTTCCAACAAATGGTTCGATACTTTAAAGGAGAACCCTTTGAAAGACTTCTAACCGTATATCAAGATTTAATTACTAAAGAAAATGTTGATTCGGCGGTTCCGTGGAAAAAAGATGCTTATTTTGCCGGTGTAAAAGCTGGTAGTTTCGAATGTGATTTAGCTTATTTTGAAGCAAAAATGAAGGAAATAGAAGCGATACGGAATCAATAAGAATTTTCTTCCTGGGAGAAATATTCTTAAGTTTAATTCTTAATACCAGCAGGGAAATTTAACGAATGTTTTTTCAGCTATTTTAATAAATTATAGGATTTTATCAAAGAGTGGTTTGTTGGGGTTTATTAGTAAGTCAGTAAATCGCGAATAATGAAAGAAGAGAGTGCTCTATTTACCCTTCAGAATATGATAACAGCAGTATATATTAATTTATTTAAGGTGAAAAACCAATGAAAAGCGTTACTATGAGAGAAGTAGCTCAGGAAGCAGAGGTAGCTCAATCTACTGTATCACATTTTATAAATGGTACAGCACCAGTTGCCTTAGAGACTCAGAAAAAAATTATCCAAGCCATACGCAAATTGAATTATTATCCAAACGTAACAGCTCGTAACTTTAAACAAAGAAAAACCAATATTATCGGTCTTCTAATCCCTGATATTACTAATATTTTTTATGCTGAGTTAGCAAAAGGAGTTATAGAAACAGCAAAAGAAAAAAATTATAATCTTCTTCTTTATGCGACTGATTATCAAAGGCGCTTAGAAAGAGACTATATTGAACTAGTCGTATCCAAACAAGTTGATGGCGTAGTAGTGGGGTATAATTTAATCGAAGAAAAATTATGGGATAAATTAAAAGAGGCACGAGTTCCGGTTTCTACGATTGATGTGTCTCCAGTTGATGATTTATGGCCATCGGTTTTCCTCAACAATGAAGAAGGTATCCAACAGGGTTTATCATATTTGGCATCAATTGGTCACCATAAAATTGCCTATTTAAGTGAGCCCCCATATGCACTCGCTTTAGTAGAAAGACAAAGAGCCTTTCTCCGCTTGGCCAAAGGGTTAAAATTAGATTTTCGAGAAAATTGGATAATGGTAGAAAAAAAACAGAGAAAGCGAGTTGAAATTGGATATTCTTTGGGAAAGAAGTTGATGAGTGAGCATCCTTTGCCTACTGCAGTAATGTGTAGTTCTGATTTGGTTGCAGTCGGAGCTATGAAGGCTTTCCTTTCTGCTGGGTTAAAAGTACCCGAGGACATTTCCATTATCGGTTTTGATGATATATTACTCTGTTCTTATGTCCATCCATCTTTGACTTCAATTAGACAACCAAAATATGAAATGGGAAAAATAGGGATAGAACTCCTCAAGGAAGTAATAACTGATGGAGGACCTCGGGAAAAAGAAAAAAGAATAGTTATTAGTCCCAGTTTGATTAAGCGTCAATCTTGTCGTGCCCTTAAGGGCTAATACTTTAATAATTATAACAAAATAAAAAATTAACAAATGACACAA
>JAXGTM010000233.1:0-2952 GCA_040774925.1 Atribacterota bacterium
CCATTTTTGTGCTTCTTCCAGATTATCAAAAGAATTCTGTCCTACTCTAACATCAGTCGGAACAAATCGTATAGTAAATGCAAATCCTATAAAACAATGTGATAGATTTTCAACATCCCTCCAGATTGGTATAATGGTTTTATCAAGCTTTTTAATATCTTGTAAACCAATTAAATCTAATGCATCCGCTATATCTGTAACTCTCAGATCTTTGTAGGCTTTAATTATTTTAGCCCGCATTGCTTCTGAATCATCATATGTTTTATTTTCCAGGAGTCTTTTACCTACCGGAGTATACAATTCCTGTCCATTGAGATCATATAGGAATGTTATTAGCATTATGCATAATAATCCTATAATTCTTATTCCACTTATGGAATTCCTAATAAAATTCGTCATAATTATTGCTTTAAAAATTAATTAATATTGATAAAATGATTAATAGCCTGGATTTTGATTACCTGGTCCAATAGCAGAATTTGTATTAATTTCTACTTCCGGTAAGGGGAATAAGAGTCTCGCATCATTTACCACTTTCCCAACAGCCGCTCCAATAAGTTCCTTGGCTTTCCCTGTTCTTTTTAAATCCCACCAACGACTATATTCATTAAAGAATTCATAACCACGTTCCTGAATTACAGCAGCTCGAAATTCATCTTTGCTCAATCCTGATGGATAATCTATCGAACTGGAAGAATAAGGATCAAAACCATAAGCACGCCTTTTAATAATATTTAATCGCTCCAAACCCAGTGTTGATGGATTACCTTCAGCCATACAAGATGCTTCAGAATAAATTAAATATGCATCCGCTAACCTATAAATAGGCACATTATAAATGGCATCCCCATTGGGATTTTTGATATATTTTTTAAACCGGGTTGATTGTACTCCGGTTAAATAAACAATCTGTCCACTAACATCAGGCCATGCTGGATCATAACTTGAATATAAATTAAAATCATATCGTAAATCATTTTTATCCCAGTTAACAATAAAAGGAGAATTCATTCTCGGATAATTAGTAAATCCATATGTTACGCCCCGGTTATATGGTGTTCCTACTCCATGGTACCACTGCATAAATGTTGGTAGTATGGTAAGAGAAAAATGAAAAGCCCATATTTCTTCCGTACTAGTACTTGTTACAGCAAATATTTTATAAAAGTCATCGGGCTTTTCAACTGATATCAATGAGAAACGATTACTTTCAATAACTTCATTAGCTTTTGAAGCTGCATTTGTCCAATCTTCGATTGCCAAATAAACTTCGGCCAACATTGTTTTTGCAGCCCATTTTGAACCTCTAAGAGTATTATTCCCCACATCTTCCGGACAGTCTTGTTCAGCTATTAACAAGTCTTCAATTATTAAATCATAAACTTGGTTTATGGGTGCTCTTGGAACTGCTAACTCCGATGCTCCAGTGAATTGTTCGGTCCGAAGTGGAACTGCTCCCCAATATCTAACTAAAGCAAAATAGGCATATGCCCTCAAGAAATGGGCTTCTCCTAAAATTCGCTTCCTAGTATTTTCATTCATGTTAACAACCAATGGTGCTTTATCTAATATTATATTAGCTCTGTCAATCAGTCGGTAAAATCCTAACCAAAATCCATTTAATCTATTATAAGTATCTGGTTGTAATGGCGCATCCCAGTTACCAACAGAGGCAAAAGATCCAGCTGCAGTTCCATATTCAGTATGTAATCCATGAAAATTTTTCCACGCATTCCCATCAATTTGTGACCACAATGTGTAATATGCTCCGTTAAGTCCATCTTCAACTTCCTTCGTATTGGTATAGAAATTCCCTGCAGAAATGAAATTTCTCGGTGTTTCAACCAGTAAATTTTCACAGGCTGTAGTCAATATTACTATCAAAAAACAGAATATTATCTTTTTCATGATGTTATAATTAATAGTTTAAAAAATAATTTTACATCCAACAGTTACGGTTTTTGCTATTGGATAAGCATTCTGATCAACCCCTCTGAAAATTTGATTTCCCCTTGTATTAACATCTGGGTCTAGTCCTGGATAATTATTTATCGAAAAGAGATTACTTCCTGTGGTATAGATTTGTATTTGTTCAACCCAAGAGATTTTAGAAACAGGAAGATTGTAAGATAATGTAAGAGATTTTAGTTTTAAGTAACTTCCATCTTCCACAAATTTTGTGGAAACATCGGTATATGCTTTTGTGCTAATCCTTTGATATTTAGCATTTGGATTAGGATTTTCTGTAGTCCAGTAATTACCATGAAAATCAGCCAATTGATTATGCCCATTGAGCATCGAACCTAAATGTGTTCCAGCAGTTGCCCAAAATATATCCCTTCCCTGAATACCCTCAAAAAATATGTTCATTGCTAAACCTTTAAATGAGAAATTATTATTAAAACTATATAATAACTTAGCATTTGGATCTCCAATAATCACACGATCCTGAGGATTAACTAATCCATCGTTATTTAAATCTTTATACTTAAAATAGCCTTGATCATTTAAACCATCATATATCAATCCATAAAATGCTCCATATGGCTCACCTTCTCGCATAATATTAAGGGGTCCTTCAAAAGGATGACCGAATGATGATCCAATGATATCAGCACCTCCAACCAGTTCAAGAATAGTATTTCTATTTGCGGAAGCCTGGGCAGCGATATCCCATTTAAATTCTCTTCGAAATATGCTAGCCATAACATTTACTTCAAGTCCCTTATTTTGAATACTTCCAATGTTCTTAAGAACACTGCTATAACCCGTAGATGAAGGAAGAGGAACCGATGCCAGAAGGTCGGATGTTATTTTCCAATAATAATCTATATTAATGTTTAATGCATCTTCCCAAATACCAAAATCAATACCAATGTCCCATTGTGTTGTCTTCTCCCATTTAAGATCGGGATTCCCAACGTTACTCGGAATGTAACCAGGTGTATTGGC
>JAXGTM010000234.1:0-2931 GCA_040774925.1 Atribacterota bacterium
AGCTCTCCAAATTAACCAATATTTTTATCAGTCATTTGCATGGAGATCATATATTTGGCCTCCCGGGATTATTAGCTACAAGAGGGATGTTAGGTATAAAGAAGCCTGTGAATATTTTTGGGCCTCCTGGTTTAGAGGAGTATTTAGAAAGTTGTTTTAAATATTCTTATACTTACATTCCATATCCATACCATTTATATCCCATTGAAAAAGAAAGGTTTATAAGGCCTGCCATTCTATGGGAAAATGGCCGTATAACCATCATCTGTGCTATTCTTAACCATAGTATTGACAGTTTTGGTTATGCTATTATAGAAAAAAAGAAAAAAAAGAATATTTTAGCAAAAAAATTGCTCGATATAGGTATTAAACCAGGACCAATTTATAAAAGATTCAAAGAAGATGAAATGGTAAACCTGTCTGACGGAAAAGTTCTTTTTGCAAGAGACTTTATAAAAGAAACCATTGATATTAAAAAAATATGTTACTGTGGTGATACTTCCTTCGATGATAATTCAATTAAACTTTCTGTTGGGGCAGATCTACTAATACATGAGGCAACGTTTAGCAGTAATAACAGAGAAAAGGCTTTCGAAAGTTTTCATTCCACTATTGAAGATGCTGTTAAAGTAGCAAAGTTAGCTGAAGTAAAAAAATTGGTATTAACGCATATCAGTTCCAGATATGAAAATACTATAGAAGATGTCAGCAGTTTTACTGAAGAGTTGAAAAAACACTTCCTAAAAGATGATACACTGGAAATTATTCCTGCATATGACCTGATGGAGTTATCAATCTAACCTGTTTTGATAAATTTAAAAGATATAACTTGAAAATTATTATAAATTAAGTTATCTTATTATCGTATTATAATGTAAACCATTTCTTACTTTACCTTATACCTTATTACAGGATTGAAAACAGTAATGGCTTAAAGTACTTATGTAACAATTATTTTTATGGAAATCATGAATTAATTATTTGAAGATTATTTCCCAATTTAATTAATAGTATATTTCCAGAAAGAAAAAGAAATCTATGATGTATAGGAGGTGAAAAATATGAAAGCAACAGTTGACCAAGATCTCTGTACTGGTTGCGGACTCTGTGAAAGTACATGTCCGGAGGTTTTTGAAATACAAGACGATGTAGCTGTGGTTATTGTTGATGTTGTTCCTAAAGATGCTGAAGAATCTTGCAAAGAAGCTGCTGAAGATTGCCCTGTAGAGGCTATTGAATGTGAATAATATTTCTAAGGAAGAGGCTTTTGCCTCTTCCTTGTTCAAAATCTTTATTTTTTCTGCTATGCTAATGAAATATCCCCTTTATTTTCTTTCTAAACAGAAGTAAAAATTTCAAATATTCCCAGTATATTAAAATAATAAGAGAGAGTAATATATTAATATTATTATATTAAATTATAATAAATTAAGGGGATAGTCAGGGTCACATCTTGTCATAATATAGAAATAATTAATTCTAAAAACAAATAGATATAACTTACATTTTTTCAAGCAATTAAAAAATTATAATCATTGTTTGAATCTGATGTTAATATTATTATAGGGTAAATTGTCTTGCATTATAGATAATATATTCATTTCAAGGGGTTACGTGACATGGTTACTAAAGAGAAAAAGGCTATTGCTCTTTATTCTGGTGGACTGGATAGTATTTTAGCTATCAAATTAATACAGGAACAAGGTATAGAGGTAGTCGGTTTATATATCAGGACACCTTTTTTAAATAATAAACCAGATTATTATGGTGAAGAATATCTCAATATCCCTTTAATATATGTAGATTTAAATAAAGAATATCAGGAAATAATGGTTACACCAAAATATGGGTTTGGAAAAAACAAGAACCCCTGTATCGATTGCCGCATCTCGATGTTTAAAAAGGCAGGGGAAATAATGATAAAAGAAAGAGCTTCTTTTATCATAAGCGGTGAAGTGCTGGGGCAAAGGCCAATGTCGCAATGCAAAAAAAACCTGATTTTGATTAGCGAAGAATCAGGTTTTGGAAAATTTATTTTAAGGCCACTATCTGCTTTACTTTTACCGGAAACTGAACCCGAAAAATGTGGACTGATAGATAGGTCAAAATTATTGGATATTCAGGGACGGTCAAGAAAAAGGCAGATGGAACTGGCGAAACAATGGAAAATAAATCGTTATCCTTCACCTGCGGGGGGATGTAAATTGACAGAACCTGGATTTGCTCACAGAGTTAAAGATTTGTTAAGTAAAAAGAAAGACGGATTTAGTGAAAGAGATATCGAATTGTTAAAGATTGGTCGCCATTTTAATATAGATAAAAATGTAATATTTGTCGTTAGTAGAAACGAAAAAGAGAATAAGAAATTATTATCTCTATCTATTCCAGAAGATTATATTTTCAGTCCATCTTTCCATAAGGGACCGGTATCCTTGTTGCGAATTTACAATGATCTTTTAGATAACCACCCTGAAGTAGAGGAGTTGTTGAAATTAACCGGTAGAATAATTGCTAGATATTGTGATAAGGAAGATATAGCTGAATTAATTGATATTAATATCTGGAGAGATAACAGGATAATTAGAAAGATGACTCAAGTCCCATCTTTACCGGAAGATATTATAAAAAGTTATATTATTTAAATATTAGAATTTGCTTTAACTTTTCGATTGAAAGATATAAAATTTATCACATTATTTATATTTTGGTTTTCTGAATATTTAATTGAAGAATTATTTAAAAATATTTCAGAAATTTTATAAGATGTTTATCGAAACAATTGAATTTAGGTTATATTATGACAAAACCAATTAGGGTAATTGTAGGACTCAGCGGTGGAATAGATAGCAGTGTTGCTGCCTATTTATTAAAAGAAAAGAAGTTTCAAGTAGAAGGATTGTATCTACAGCTTATTGATGAGTGTAAGAATTC
>JAXGTM010000235.1:0-2922 GCA_040774925.1 Atribacterota bacterium
CAAGCCTATTTTTGAAAAAGGATAGCTTGTAACCCAAAACAAAACTATAATGTAATCAGTTTATTTCCGCAACATCAAGCAAACTGAGCGAATGATTAGTTGATAATTCTCTTCACAAATAGCTATAATCTGGAAGAGCATGGAAAATTATAAGCTATCACAACATAAATTATCGCATGGCGTTTTCACGACGCCATTTTATGATTTTTTAAAGGAACATGGAAAGACAAGAGACTGGTTTTTAACAACCTATCCAGAAGTTATCTGGTTAGGTTTAATTCTTAACTCATTTGAACGAACGACGGGGTTGATGATCTGTGCAGATATTCTACGGTTTCTAGAGGATCTATGTGGAAAATACATGCCCCCCTTTTTTTCTTATATCTTAAATCTAGATTCTCAATCACAATCTCTACTGTTTGAATATGTAAGCTCGCATGCGGGCAAAAAGGTATTGAAGCCGCTCGCAGCCATCTTTCCTTACACTCAAGCAGTTGAGTTCAACAAGGTATTTAACAATTCCGAAAGCATAAAGTATAGAGACGTAGAACTATTGAAAGACTTGGTAAAACTTGGTTCTAATCACCAGTCTGACTTCTCCACCGATCTACGATATCTGATTATCTATTCATTAAACCTAAAAAACCATTTCATATTATCGCCTGAATTAGCTTATCGTATAGATGATCTAAACCTTTATCCTCTGATTAGTCACGATGATGAAAGGATGAAGCGTATAAGACCTTTCATTCGGGCTACCGAAATTGCGATTTCGTCTGATTTATTATCCAAGAACAATGCAATTTACTTGGAAAAGTTTTGGCAATGCATGAACGAACTGACCGATTGTGAGCTCTTTTTTATCAGAATTGAAAATGAGAGTGAGAAAATGGACGAATACAAATCAGCGCTTCTCTCAGTAATGAACTACATAAAACGACTAAATGAAACTATATTAATGTTTGATTCCAGAGCCACTGTGATGTCCGGAATCATCACATATTCATGGAAAAGGATGATTGAACTCATAGACCATGATTTGTATAACACGATATGCGGCAGAAATATAATCCGGAACTTAATCGAAAACCACATAATGCTAAAGTATCTTCTCTTAAGCGAGACAAACGATCCAGACATTTGGGAAGCATATAAAGATTATGGCTATGGCCAATATAAACTTGTCTCCGAAAGATTTATTGAAAAGCAAATTGAACTGCCTGAGAGCCACGTGCCTTATAAGCTATTAGACATTCTTTGCCAGGAAAAAGTCAGGAAGGAGTACCTCCCAATGGATACGAACTATTTCAATTCCGAGAGTATAAGGAACAAAGCAAATGCAGTTGGTTGCAGTGACTTATACGGTTTGTATTATGATTACGATTCTTCATTTGAGCACAGTTTATGGGGAGCAATAAGAGAGAGCTCTCTCTTGTTGTGTAACAACCCATCCCATCAGTACCATACTGTACCAGACATTGAGAACCAGCAATGTTTAACCAGCGTACTCTATGATTGCAAGGATGCTTTTTATAAAATGGTGAAGGTATTCGCAGAGGTGTATAGCATCCCTGAAGACTTATTGGAACAAATAAAACCATGACTTCAAATGCACTTTTAGAAGCAGTGAATCAAATTCAGATTGATTACCTAGAAGTATTAAAACTACTCAAGGCCAATAGAAATTCGGACATTATTCCTCTCGCTAATGAAATTCTCACCTTCTGGTTTAGGAAAAGGAAAATCATAGTTTTTTTTCTAGAATCCTTGTCCAAAGCTGAAAGACACTACATCTATACAGGAGCTGCTTACCTTAATGTTAACCAAAAGGAACATTTCCCATTTTTACTACTTCCAGGTAACCATATCTGGGATGATCCTTTACCTAGCTATATCAGCTCCTTTAAAGATTTAAAGACAGGTGAATTACGTAAGGAGATAAGGCCAGTCTTTTGTAAATTGGTTGCCAATAACATAAATATTATTTCTTCTTTACATAAGTTAATTCACGTTTTACCTGTTCGATTTATTTTTGAATTAGACAATTTACAGACAATTAAAGACACAGGCGATCGTCTTTTCCTAGACTTATTTAAGCCAGAACTAAAGATTACTGACATTGAAACATACTTCTCCACATTTAAATCGATTTCTGATATAGAAAAGGGAATTAGAACCTCGCTAAAAGAGCATATCCTTCCATCAGATTCAAGAGGTACATTCGAACAAAAGTTTGACAACAACAAGGATAGGATTCCCGAATTTTCTAGTCAATTAGATGATGTTGCCAACTTCTATTCTATTGTGTTTGGTGGTTTATCTCAAGCGATGAGCATTTTATTGGTCTGTGCTACTTACAACTTAAAGCCATATGTACACTTCTATCCTGCAATCCACTATCTATTATGGCTTTACCCAATTATTGCCAAAACTCTTCGCATAGAGGATATAGTCTTTTGGGCATTTGTGGGTTTTTCAATATCACGCAACTTCGATTCATCTAGATTTGTGTCTTTTTCCACTAAAAGATTCATCGATTATCTCTCTGACAAGCAATTTGCCACTGGTCTTACCTATAAATTAAGAAAAGAAAAACTAAACCCCGGTGATCTGAAAACCGCCAGAATTGCAAAAGCTGTATGTGAGGTCCTCGAATCAGTTTATCCAATAACTCCGTATACTTAATTGAAATAGTAGTAAATACAAGTCGCGAAAATGTTTTACAAACACAAAAAACCATGAGTGACTCTAGTATAGTCAAGGCGACAAGTTACCTCATCTCTTCCATATTACAAGGTTAAATAATGAAATCTTGAGGTCATAATCAAAACCACCCGCTATGCGGGTGGTTTTCTGTCTTACTCGTTTAGCAAGTTCGACTTTCTTAAGGCGAAAAAAAGACTTCATTTCTAAAGTCTCTTC
>JAXGTM010000236.1:0-2921 GCA_040774925.1 Atribacterota bacterium
AACCAATTCAATTTGATAATAAAAAGTAAATAATATAATAGGTTATTGTGTTAATTTATATTAAACTAATTATATAAATTTTTTAAATTATTTTTAAGAATAAATATCTGAAGAGGAGAAAGTATTCTTGAAATATCTTTTTAAATTTGGGGTAAAATATTATTTCCATTTGGCATAATAAAACTCTGAAAGGCATCACCGTGTTTATCTTTAACCATTTTTATTGCATGCTCTATGTTGTGAGCTGGTTTCATAAATAGCTTTTCGGTCGTTTCCCTGCTAAAGGAAGACAATAATATAATATCAACCTCTTTTGCTACCTTAGCAATGGCATAGGCTTTATGTCCACCTAATACAAAACGTCTTTCTATCCGTTCTTCTATATCCTGGATAGATTGAGATTCCTCTATCCATTGCTTGCAAACAGAATTTCCAATACCTTCTCTACATTCTGCCACCAAAACAATAGTTCCTCCACGTTTAACTGCATGGGAAGCATTATCTAAAGCTTTTTGTGCCTGATAAATATTTATGTCTTTGGGATAGCCTCCAGCACTGACAAAAATAACATCAGCTTTATTTTTTATTTGTTTAATATATATCTTCCTACAGATATTTACCCCTTCAAGCCATGATCCCACTAAAGAACCTGCAACAATATCAATAATATTATTATCTTCATCGGTAATAGCATTAATAATAAAATCTACGCCAACCTTTAATGCAGCCTCCATCATCTCTTCATGCGCGGGGTTTTCTTTCAGCTTTCCGGTAACAGCTCCGGGATGCACCATATAGGCATGGTTTTTTTCTATAGTTTCTCTTCCACAAATTCCCGGATGTATTGATTTCCTTCCTCCTGAAAATCCTGCAATATAGTGTGGCACAATTACACCGGTAGTAATAATAAAATCCGACTTATTTACTAAAGGATTAATAATTAAACGATTACCGCTACTCAATCTGCCTAAATCTGCCAATTTATTATCATCACATCTATGATTAACAAAATTATATGAAGCGACTATATCTTCTCCAAAAATCTGAATATTCTCTTCAATTGTGTTTTCCCTATGAGCACCAGTCGCAATGAGAAAAGTAATATTTTCTTTTTTAATTCCTGAATCTTTCAGTGATTTTAGTAAAGGTGGCAACAAAATATTATATGGAGTTGGCCTGGTTACATCATTAACTATTATTAGAATATTTTGAGCTTTTTTTTCTTTAATCAATTGCTTAAGAGGAAGACTATTGATCGGTTTAGAAAGAAGTATATCAAGCTTTTTCAGAGGTTCTTTTAATAGCTCTTTCTCATTCGCAGCCAAAATATTTATAACATTTTTATCATCTAAGTAAAATTTTATTCTTTTATTACCATATTTTAAGTTAAACTCGGTTGTTCCTCTAATCAAAAGCTACTCCTAATTAGAAATATTAGATTAACCCGCTATAAAACAATTGTAGATCCTTGATTCTTATGCAACTCAAAATTAATGATTATAGTTATAGAAATGTTTAATTATTGGTTAGGATTAAATTTTTCAAACTATTATGATTATAAATCTTGAGAGTACTATTATTTTCCCAGCTCATTGTGCTGTATATAATCATTGAGTATTTCTAAAACCTCTTCCAGTTGGTTTAGTCTCTGTCCGTATAGAGACCAATCACCCTTTCTGGAAGCATCTTTTGCTTCCATATAATATTTGATAGCACTTTTAATTTGGTCATCCAATGTCATTCCTTCTTTAAAAATTATTTCGCTCTTTTCTTCAACAGGCCTATCAAATAATTTTCTTAATGCCCTGTCTAAATTAATATCCATAGACAGATTTACTCCATCAGATACTATTACACGCCTTAATTGGGGTATTTCACCCTTTTCAGCCCTTAAATACAGAGGTTCTGCATATAAAACTGAGTCTTCAATGGGAATAGCCAACAAATTGCCTCTAATCACAGTTGAACCACTCTGACTCCACAAGGTTATCTGTTGCGATATTTCAGAATCTTGATCAATTAAGGCTTCTAATTGCATGGGTCCATAAATAAGTTTATCTTTAGGAAATTTATAAACAAGCATCTTTCCATATTCTTCTCCATCGTTACGGGCAGCCAGCCAGGCAATCATATTATTTTTATTGGTGGGTGTAAAAGGTGTTATAAGAATGAATTCTTCTTTCTCGAAGCCAGGTAATTTGGCAATAAGATAATATGGTTCCAGTGTAATTTCTTCGGTAGCGTATATTTCGTTAGGAATATTCCAATAGTCTTCTTTGTTATAAAAAACATCCGGATTTTGCATATGATAGGTAGAATACATTTCTGACTGTACTTTAAATAGATCTATAGGGTAACGTATGTGCTGACGAAGGTCTGTCGGCATATCTGTAATAGATTTAAACAAGCCAGGGAAAATGCGTTGGTAAACTTTTGTTATCGGGTCTTCTGGCTCCACAATATAAAAATCTATACTTCCATTATAGGCATCAACAACAATTTTTATTGAATTACGAATATAATTAAAGCGTTTATTATAAGGTCTGGAATATGGAAAATAATTGGAAATAGTATAGGCATCCTGTATCCAATGTAATCTTCCATCATTTGAAATAACTATATAAGGGTCACGATCATAGACTAAAAATGGAGCAACTTTAATAGCACGATCAACAACATTTCTGTATAACAATATCCGACTCTCAGAGGTGAAGCTTCGGGTTAGAAGTATGTTCATATCTTTGAATTGTATGGCAAACAATAATCTGTGCCACAGTGAATTAATAGGAATACCGCCTGTCCCCTGATAATGAGCATATACGTTTTCATTTCCTTTTGGATAATCAAATTCTCTGTTTTCTGTATTAACGATAACATAGTTTTCCATGCTTTCGCCATAGTATATCTCTGGTCGGGAAATC
>JAXGTM010000237.1:0-2919 GCA_040774925.1 Atribacterota bacterium
GTATCAATTGATCCCGAGTCCTGATCGGGTGTTGGCGTACAGTGATCCAATACTAACGCGCGTTTCTTAGCCCGACGATCTTTTGCTTTGTCCAGATCTTCACCCGGGGGCTGATGCATTTTTAATCGATTCAATACTCTTAAATTTAGTCAGAAGTTGTCTTTTTCTTTTCTCACCAATTCCTGGAATAAAATCGATCATCGAATCCCTTATCTCTCTATTCCTTAGTTTTTTATGATAGCTCAGGGCAAAACGATGAGCTTCATCTCTTATTCTTTGAATTAAGAAAAATGCTGATGAATTTTTAGGAAGTATTACTGGCTCTTTTTCCCCCGTCTTAAAAAGCAGTTCATCTCTTTCGGCTAAAGATACCAGATTCAATGGCAAGCTTAATCTTTGTAACGTTTGAAAGGCTACATTTAATTGTCCTTTTCCGCCATCAATCAATATCAGGTCAGGCATATTCATTTTTTTTAATTCAGGGTCAGTAAATCTTCGTATCAATACTTCTTTCATCATGGCATAATCATTGATTCCACTAACATATTTTATCCTGAAATGTTTGTAATTTTTTTTATCAGGTGCTCCATTTAAAAAAGAGACCATTGAACCAACGGCATTTTTACCCTGAATATTTGAAATATCAAATGCTTCAATATTTGAGGGAAGTACCGGAAGTTTTAAACATTTTTGCAAATCTGATAGAGCTTTTTGTAAGGACTCTCTATTTATACTATCTCTCAGATAGGAATTTAATCTTTTTTGATAAGATTTACTAATCTGTTCCTGACTAATTACCTTCTCAATCATATTAATAGTATCTCTGGTTTTTGCCGCCTTTTCATATAACATTAATTGAGAATAGATTTTCATTTCCTGTTTCATATTGTTTAATAGTGCTTTGTGTCTGCCTGATAATAATAGAGAGCATTCTCTGATTTTTTTCTGGTATTCATCTTTTTCAATCAGTTTTGCACAAGGAGCTGAACATAGTCCTATCTGGTAATCGAGACAAGGTTTTCCCCGATTAAATTTATGTTGTTTGCAATTTCGTATTTTAAATATTTGTCTTAATTTATGAACCGCTTTTCTGGTAGTATCTATATCAGTAAAAGGTCCAAAAAAGTATGATTTATCTTCTACGAATCTACTATTTTTTCTTATTAAATGTATTGACGGATAATCACTTTCTTTAGCTATCTGTATAAAAGGATAGCTTTTGTCATCTTTTAACTGGCTATTAAAATAAGGTTTATATTTTTTGACCAGTCTGCTTTCCAGAAGAAGCGCTTCCATTTCAGAGGCGGTAATTATATATTCCAAATTATCTATTCTTTCAACCATCTGCCTCACTTTGGCCGATTGAGAATTGCCCTTATTAAAATAAGAGCTCACACGATTTTTTAGAATACCTGCTTTTCCAATATAAATTATTTCTCCGTTTTTATCTTTAAACAAATAAACACCGCTTTGTTCTGGTAGATTTTTAAGTGTATCTGCTATATTCATATTCTGTCTCCGCAAATACATGGTTTTGCTTTATTTTCATTTTTGTACAGTAAATCTTGTAAAAATTGTCCTGTATAGGAGATAGGATTATTAACAATATCCTCTGGAGTTCCACTAAATACAACTCTCCCACCTTCCTGTCCACCACCGGGGCCTAAGTCTATAATATGGTCGGCTGTTTTAATTACCTCCAAATTATGCTCAATTACGAGTATGGTATTCCCTTGATCAACCAGCCTGTTCAATACATCAAGTAACTTTCTGACATCATCGAAATGTAATCCTGTTGTAGGTTCATCTAAAAGATAGAGCGTTCTGCCGGTACTTTTTTTGCTAAGCTCTTTGGCAAGTTTTACTCTCTGTGCTTCTCCACCTGAAAGAGTAGTTGCCGGTTGTCCTAATTTTATATAACCGAGACCAACATCTATCAGTGTTTGTAAAGCTTTTTTAATTTTTGGAATATTCTCGAAAAAATCAAAACATTCTTCCACAGTCATATCGAGTATTTGAAAAATGTTTTTATCTTTGTACCTTATCTCAAGTGTTTCACTATTGAACCTTTTACCCTTACAGACTTCACAAGGGATAAATATATCTGGTAGAAAAAACATCTCAATCTTAACTATGCCAGCACCTTCGCATGATTCACATCTTCCACCTTTAAGGTTAAAACTGAACCTGCCTGGCTTGTAGCCTCTCATCCTGGCAGCATTAGTCATGGCAAATAATTCTCTGATGTGTGTAAAAATACCGGTATAAGTTGCAGGATTAGAACGTGAGGTCTTGCCAATAGGAGATTGGTCTATAATTATCACTTTATCAATATTTTCTGTGCCATCTAATCGTTCATAATCTCCCGGTTTAACCCTGCTATGATATATTTTCTTCAGCAATGCTTTATAGAGAATCTCTTCTATTAAAGTACTCTTTCCAGAACCTGACACCCCTGTAACACAATTAAATTTGCCTAATGGAATGCTTACATCTATATTTTTTAAATTATGTTGTTTAGCACCATATATCGTGATATTTTTACCATTCCCAGCTCTCCGTTTTGCCGGAACCGGTATACGACATTTACCACTTAAATACTTTCCAGTAATGGAAGCCTCATTTTTCATAATAGCTTCACCGTTGCCTGTTGCCACTACATAACCCCCATGAATACCGGCACCTGGTCCTAAATCGACAATATAATCAGCTGCTCTCATAGTATCCTCATCATGTTCTATGACAATTACAGTATTTCCCTGATCTCTAAGCTGAATGAGTGTTTGTAGCAATTTACTGTTATCTCTCTGATGAAGTCCAATAGATGGTTCATCGAGAATATACAATACTCCTGTTAAGCTAGAGCCAATTTGAGTTGCTAACCTTATCCTTTGGTTTTCTCCACCAGCTAAAGTAGAA
>JAXGTM010000238.1:0-2915 GCA_040774925.1 Atribacterota bacterium
ACCAATATTTTGGGTCTATACTACTTTTACTTTCTTTTGCACTTTGGGTTTTGTCAATTTCAGTACCATCGGATACCATCTTAAAGCTAACAACTTGCTATCAGATGGCAATATCACTTTGTTATATTCACTTGCCATGCTTATTGATGCTGTTGTTGCACTAATTATCGGAAAAGCTTATGACCGGATAAAAATAAGAACAGGTAAAAAAACCGGGGGAATACGTATATTAATAATTATTCCGATAATGTCATTACTCTTACCCCTCCTTTCATTGAGTTACTCAAGGATTTTTGCTGTGGTGGGAATGATTATTTTTGGAATCATCATAGGTTCACATGAAACTGTTATGCGGTCTGCAATAGGTGATATAACCCCATTTCACAAACGCGGTACCAGTTATGGCTTGTTTAATACAGCATATGGGCTGGCTATTCTAGGTGGAGCAGCAACCATGGGATTGCTTTATGAAATGAAACAAACAGGACTGATAATTGCCTTCACCTTTATCGTTGAGTTAATAGCTATCACTCTATATTTTAAGATGAATCAAATGATTGAAAACAGCTATTAATCAGAATTAAATTACACTCAACTCTCAATACTAACATAACTTTTCAGAAAGACATTGAGACATCTCAATTTCAGGAAGAAAAGAATGTTTTCCTTTTTATCATAAAAAATTCTTGACAGAAGATAATTGTGTACCTAAAATAATAGGTAACTGGTTACATATTATTTTAGGAGTAGTTTTATATGAACAACCTGTATAACAAGACATATATCTTTGGAACAATCTTTACTTTATCCAATAAACTGCAGACACTTGGTGATCAGATGGATCCGAATTTAACCGTAAAGCAATGGCTGTTTCTTGCCGGAATTGTAAAATGTGAAGGTCAAAGTCCAACCCTTTCAGAATTAGCTGAAAAGATTGGAAGTTCCCGACAGAATATTAAGAAGATGTCAGTTATTCTAGAAAAAAGAGGCTTTATAACTTTGAACAAAGATGAACATGATGCACGGATTCTTCGTATTAGCCTGACCAATTATTGTAAGCAATATTTAAAAGGACGTGAGCAAGTAGAAAACGACTTTGTTGAGCAAGTTTTTGAAGGATTTGAATCACAAGAGCTTACTTCACTGGCAGGGGCGTTCCGAAAGCTCGAGAAAAATATAAATCGAAGGATGTAAAATAATGAAGGAAAGGAGGCGTAAAATGATGTGGATTTTTCTATTAATTATTTTAGCTATACTTTGTATTATAATCTTTTTTTCTATTCCTTATTCGCCAATCAGTGCAACATACCATCGTATAGTGAGGGAAAAGATAAGTGCAGAACCATCTGTCTCAGGGGTATTTACTGAAAAGGATATTGAAAAATTGCCCCTCGTCTTGCAAAAATATTTTCATTATTGCGGATATTTAGGCACCCAGAAGATGTCCTATATGAAGGCTTTCTTTAAAAATGTTGATTTTGTTATGTCACCTGGCAAGACGATCAAAATTAATTATCAGCAATTGAATCTGGTTTCCAGGCCCGAACGATTTGCGCTAATATCATCATCTCTGTTCGGTATCCCTTTTGAAGGATTAGATTCTTTTGATAAAGGTAAAGGCAGTATGAAGGGAGTACTGGCTAAAGTTATCCCTTTATTCAATCAACGTGGAGAGAGTATGGACCGTGCCAGCCTGGTTACCTGGCTCGCTGAATGCCTGCTCGTACCAAATGCCGCTTTGCAGGATTTTATTACCTGGGAAGGTATCGATAATACACATGTAAAAGGGACTATCTCCTGGCAGGAAATATCTACAAGTGGTATTTTCACCTTTACTGATGATGGAGAGCTTCTATCTTTCCGTACCGCGGACCGGGTTGCAGTGGATATGCAGGGCAATGAAACCGAAGTAGATTGGTCGGGATTCTTTAGCGATTATCATACTGTGAATGGAATCTTACAGCCGGTCATACTGCAATCGATTTGGCATTATCAAGATGGGGATATTGTTTACTTTAATAAAAACGAATCAACAGTTGATATCCAATACCAATAAAAATAGTGATTTGTAAATATCTTGAGAATGGAATCATTAATAAAAAATGTATTTAACAACTGAAATTAACCGGAGAATAATCTGGTATAGCAAAATAAACCAAAGGAGTTTAAAAGAATGAAATATGTATGTACACTTATTGCGGTAATGGACTTAGAGAAGTCTAAAGAATTTTATTGCGACATGCTGAAACAGAAAGTTATTCAGGATTTTGGCGCAAATGTTTTGTTATCTGGAGGTTTTGCACTACAAACTTTAGAAACCTGGAAGGATTTCATAGAGACAAAGGAAGAAGAAATTTTATTTGGAGGTAATGATTCCGAGTTGGCTTTCGAAGTGGATGATATGTATGGGTTTGTTTCAAAGTTGAGGAGTTTTGGGGTTACCTATGTACACCCAATGAAGGAACACTCCTGGGGGCAGCGGGTAGTGCGCTTCTATGACCCTGATAAACACGTAATAGAAGTTGGCGAAAATATGGCTGTTGTAGTGAAAAGATTTATTGACAGTGGGCTGACAGCTGAAGAAACTGCTAAGCGTATGGATGTACCGATGGAATATGTTAATTATCTGCTTACAAAACAGAATAATAATTAGTAGAATATGGGGTCAGGTCTTCACATTTGACATTTCTATCTCTAATCTCTTTGTGATCTTGTCAACTTTGTCACTTATCTTCTTATCTTTTGAAATTTTTTCTTCAAACCTTCTAACTACCTGGGAAACAGCCGTGTAAGTCCATGAAAAATATTTTACCAATCTCTTTTAAGGACGAAGAAGTGTAATTCTTGACAATATATAGAGCTAATGCCCGGTAAATATTACCTTTTCGTTTTACCAATATATCTTCTGGGGAAAT
>JAXGTM010000239.1:0-2914 GCA_040774925.1 Atribacterota bacterium
AAATCATTGACAAAACAACAGCAAAGTATATTGAATTTGATGAAGTAAAATATAATATTGAACAAAAAATGTTGCCGGAAAAACAGCAACAAACTTTTGACGAATATTTAAAAGATATTGAAAATAAAGCAATAATCGAAACATTTTTAGATTTAATTAAAGATAGAGATGAATGAGCGGATGTTACAGTGATTTCTTATTCCTATAAAGATAGTAATTAGTACTTTTAAAATATTATTATAAAAAAATAGTCCTGGTGTTACCATAAAAACACCAGGACTATTTTTTTCAACTCACAAAGTAAACAAATTTAATTTTAATTATCTGTATTTAATGATAATTTTTTCTAGTTATTGCACAAAATCTAACCATTCTAAATATTCTTTTTCTTTACCCCTAAAGATATTAAATAGTTTTTCTTGAATGGTTTTGCTTATTGGTCCCCTTTGACCAGAACCAATTACGTAATGATCAATCTCTCTTATAGGAGTTAATTCAGCAGCAGTTCCAACAAAAAAAGCCTCATCTGCTAAATATAAAACATCACGTGCAACTAGTTCTTCACGTATCTCAAACCCCATATCACGCACTAGACTGATTACAGTTTTTCTAGTAATACCATCCAATACCGAAGTTAAAGGAGGAGTGAAAATAATACCATCTTTAATCCAGAAAATATTTTCTCCTGGCCCTTCAGCAACATAGCCATTATTATCTAGAAGAATGGCTTCATCCGCCCCCATTTGAGTAGCTTCCATACTAGCAAAAATTGAATTAATATAATTTGCACATAGTTTTGCTTTGGCGGAAGTGGAATTTATATGACTCCTCTGCCAGGAGGATATAATTGCTCTCACTCCCTTTGCTAAGGCTTCTTCACCTAGGTAAGCTCCCCATTCCCATGCTGCAATCATAACCTGGACAGGACAAGTGAAAGGATTTAAACCGAGTTTTTGATATCCCCTATATACTAATGGTCTAATATAACAACTATCCAAATTATTTATTCTAACAGTTTCTTTAATTAAGTGAAAAATATCTTCTTTAGAATAAGGAATTTCAAGCCTTAATATTTTTGCAGAATAAAACAATCGATCAACATGATCTTTTAATCTGAAAATAGCTGTACCTTGGTCTGTCCTATAGGCACGTATTCCTTCAAAAACACCACTACCATAATGTAGAGCATGTGTAAGTACATGCACTTTCGCGTCATCCCAGTTTACAAAATTCCCATCCATCCATATTTTATCTGCTTTCACCTTATAATAACCTCCAAATTAAAAATGTTATCTTAATGCTAATACTAATTAATATTATTAGCATAAATTATTTATTCACTTAAATTGTACCATGACAGAAATATTTAAAATTATTCGACAGAGAGTGCTTTGCGAAAATATTTTAATAATTAATTATTTTTAATATAAAATATCGCCAATTTTAAAAACAATTTATCTGAATATAGTTTGTGATCTTTTTGGTCCAACAGATACTACAGTAACCTTTGTGTCTGTAAATTCTTCAATTTTTCGAATGTATTCTTTTGCATTTTTCGGAAGTTTATCAAATTCCTTTATATTAGAAATATCTTCTTCCCAACCATCAACTTCAATATATACCGGTTCAATTAATGGAATAAGTTGACTGTTTCCAGGAAAATAATTGTATGAACAACCATTTATTATATATTCTTTGCAAATACTTATCTTATTAAACGAACTAAGAACATCTAATTTAGTTAAGACTGTTTCGCTTATCCCATTAATGCGATTGGCATATTTTACCACAGCTGCATCAAACCAGCCACATCTCCTCGGACGTCCAGTCTCAGCGTCATATTCATATTCACCACCAAAATCTCTTAATTTCTGTCCAATAGGATTGTTCAGTTCAGTTGGGAATGGGCCTTCACCAACTCTAGTTGTATAAGCTTTTGTAATACCGATAATTTTGTCAATATAGATAGGGCTAATACCGCAACCAGTACAGGCACTTCCAGAAATTGGATTAGAAGAGGTAACATATGGGTATGTACCATGATCAATATCGAGCATTGTTCCCTGCGCACCCTCAAAAATAATATTTTTTTTATTTTTAATTTGTTCAAAAAGATATAGGGAACCATCAATTGCAAGTGGTTTTATTAGCTTTCCATAATTAATATATTTTTCTTTTATGTTATTAATTTCTTCTTTACTAAGTTCAATTCCAAGTATATTTAATAGATAATTATTCTTCTGTTTAAATATTGTGTCTAATTTATCAGAAACAATTTCTGAATTAATTAGATCGCAAACCCTGATACCGATGCGGGAAATTTTATCTGAATAAGCAGGTCCAATACCACTTTTTGTTGTTCCTATTTTGAGGTTTCCACCCTCTTCTTCCATTGTTTCATCTATAATTTTGTGAAAGGGTAGGATTATATGTGCTTTATAATCAATAAAAAATCTATTTTCAATGCTTATATTATGACGTAAAAGGTTATCTATCTCTTTAAATAAAACTTCAGGATCCAAAACAACACCATTACCGATTAAACAAATTTTTTCTTTGTGCAAAATGCCGGAAGGAATGAGTTGAAAGATAAAAGATTCGTTACCCAGTACTACGGTATGCCCAGCATTATTTCCACCCTGATATCGTACAATAATATCATAATTTTCAGATAGTATATCAGTTATTTTCCCTTTCCCTTCATCTCCCCATTGCGTTCCCACTATTATCAATGTAGACATCTTTTTAACTACCTTTCTTTTAAGAGTACTTTTTAAATTGATACTAATTCTTTTATATTATTATTAAAAAACAATTCTATTTAATTTAATCAAAATATTTATGATTAAAATATATTTTCTTTTTGTTTTATATTTTGTCTATAAATATATTATTTTATCATGAATCGATTCAG
>JAXGTM010000240.1:0-2903 GCA_040774925.1 Atribacterota bacterium
ATAGTCCATTAACTCAAGGTTTACTTTGATACCGGTATCCTCGGTAAATTTTGCCATTGCTCTTTCCATTTCATCGCTAGGAGCCCACTTCCAACCCATGGCATTAATTGTTCCTGTCAACCCTGCAGTTGTTTCAGTTTCTGCGGCTGCAGTTGTTTCAGTTTTTGCGGCTGCAGTTGTTTCAGTTTCTGCGGCTGCAGTTGTTTTACATCCTACTGCTCCGGTAATAAGTAAAAGAATAACAGTAATCAATAAAAAAATCTTAAATAATTTAACATTTTTTATCATTTTTTGTTTTACTCCAATCTTAAAGATAGTTTTCCATAATACATACTAAATTTTTTTAAACCTCCTTTTCCTAGTCATGGTTAAACCTTCTGATAAATTAGCTCACCTCCATTCTAATTGATTTTCTAGAGTAAAATAGTAAAAGTTGCTTGCATTTTTTTATCAGAATCATTAATTAATTGATGGTCTACATTTTTTGGTATAAAAACTGCATCTCCTTCTTCAACTTCTATATATTCCTTCTTTTCTTCACTAAAATGCAAAATTAAAACAAATCTTCCTTCTGTGCAAAGAAAGTACTCTCCGCGAGGATGTCCTTTATCAATCCCACCAACAGCCATAGGAGCAAGAGTAAAAGATCCAAACATTATAGTGTCATCTTTGGCATAAAATCTTGCAAAACCTTCCCCACATCGATCCATTCCTTTAATTTCCCATCTCTTAACCAATTCTATTCTTTCTTCATTAGCCATAACTTTTTTCCTTTCTTTTAATTAATACATTTTAATAACCAATAAAAACATATTTGTTAAACATTTTAATATTAATGGAACTCTAAGCCTCCACACACATTGATGCTTTGGCCTGTTATATAATCTGATGCTGAAGAGCATAAAAATAAAACAGCGTTTGCTATATCATCAGCCTGGCCAAGTCTTTGATGAATTCTTCCCTGTCTTTGCTCTTCAAGAGCTTGCTCTAAGGAAGCATTAACGCCTTTCATTTTTAAAATTGTTTTTGTTGCTCCATAATGGAGAGGATGATCCTGGTTGCCGGGACATATGCAATTTACATTGATATTATATGGCATTAATTCTTGAGCTACACTCTGTGTTAATCCCACAACCGCAAACTTGGCAGCACAATAAGGAGCTATGAAACCTATTCCTGTTTTACCAGCATTAGATGAAACATTGATGATTTTACCTTCTTTTCTCTGTATCATCACTTTAGCCGCATGTTTTATTCCGAAAAATACTCCTTTTGCACATAAATCCATTGTAAAATTCCAATCTTTTTGCTCATCTAATTCCCAGATAGGTCCTGTGGTAAACCCTCCTGCGTTATTGATAATAAAATCCAGTTTTCCAAATTCATCAACTGCTTTATTAACAACTTTCTCTACATCTTTTTCAATGGTTACATCTGTATGTACAAATATTGATTGGCCTCCATTTTCACCAATCATTTTAACGGTTTCTTCTCCCCCTGCTTCATTAATGTCAGCAACTATAACCATGGCTCCTTCTTTTGCCAGTCTTAAAGCAGTAGCCCTGCCCATATAAGAAGCAGCACCTGTAATAATTGCTGATTTTTCACTGATTCCATCTAACATTTTTTCACCTCTATTTTTTACTTATTAATAAAAACTAAAGAATACTTAGATATAATTCTTTTAGATCTTCTTTTGTGGGGATCTTTGGATTAGCTTCTAACATTGGAGTAAGATAATTAAACACATCCGCAACAAAATCATTTATCATTTCTTTTTTTACTCCTAAATCTGTCAGTCTTAAATCAAGATCAATTTCTTGAAGAATATTTTTAATGGTAGAGGCACATTTTTGTGCAGCTTCTTTTAGTGTAAAACCACAGGTGTTTCCCCCCAAGAGTTCCGTCAATCTAGCAAATTTATCAATATTTGAAGTCCAGGAAAAACGCACAACGGGTTCCATACAAATTGCCATAGCTATTCCGTGATCAATATTAAGCCTTCCCCCTAAAGCATGACCCATCGCATGAATCAGTGTTGTCCCTGAATGCTCAATTGATATTCCTGCTAAATTATTTGCCCAGGACATCTTTTCCCTAGCTTTTTTATTTCTCCCGTCTGCAACAGCTTCTGGGAGATATCTTGCAATAAGTCTTATAGCTTCTTCTGCAACAATATCAGAAAAAGGTGAAGCATTTATGTTTATGTATGATTCAAGTGCATGTGATAGAGCATCCATTCCTGTAGCTGCAGTAAACATTTTTGGGAGATTAAGAGTTAGATCCGGATCCACTATCGCAATTTTTGGTATGATATATTCACTTTCAAGAAATGATTTTTCAAATGTCTCTGGGTTAGTAACCACAGACCATTTTGTAACCTCGGAACCGGTCCCAGAGGTTGTTGTTATGGCAATTACCGGAAAGCATACATCTGTTATTTTTAAGTTTTCTCTGTATGGCACGCATACATAGTTCCAAATATCTTCCGGGTGTGTCGCTCTAATAGACACAGCTTTAGCAAAATCCATAGAGCTCCCCCCTCCTAATCCTATAATATAATCACACTTCTCTTTTCTACAAATATCTGCTGCTTTATTTATATCTACAGACAAGGGGTTTGGCTTAACATCAGAGTAAAGATAATAGTTTAGATTTGCATTATCAATTATTTTTAAAATATCAGTCAGTAATTTATTATTTTTCAGAGAAGTAGTAATAAATGCTTTATTCCCAAGTTTTTTAGCATATTCCGGGAGTTCTTTTATGCTCCCACACCCGAAAATTACTTTAGTTGGCATATAATAGTTAAATTTCAATGAAAACACCTCCTGGAGCTTTGGATTAAATATATATTATTGCTTTAAACAATGTACTGAAATCTTATATCTTATTATTAATGA
>JAXGTM010000241.1:0-2903 GCA_040774925.1 Atribacterota bacterium
TGTAGATCTTGAAAAAGTACACCTGTTCTCAAAAGAAACTGAAAAAGCTTATACATAAAAACAAAATACCGGTAATAATTAAATATTAATTTGATTTATAAGGCACGATTTTTATTGTGCCTTATAAATATTTGACTATTTCTTTTATATTCTTAATCCTTAACAACTCTTGAATAACCTGGTTTGAATTTGTATAAGTCAGGCTGGCCAGGTAGATATTGGTTATTTACATTTATTATTTTGATATAAGTATAATAATATAATAATATATTATTATATTATTAAAAATACTTATACAATATATTTAGTAGATAGTGTTGAATTTAATATTAATTTCAATTAATAAATTATTTTTAAAAAAGGAATGAAATTTGGCTAATATAATTGATATTGAAGGAATTGGATCAAAATATAAGAAAAGATTAAATGATATTGGGATAAAAACTACTGAAGATCTTCTGAAGTACGGCTCTGATTCTAATGGCATAAATGAAATTTCAAAAAAAACTGGTATACCTTACAAACTTATACTTGAATGGGTAAATATCTCAGATTTATTTAGAATTAATGGTGTAGGTGAAGAGTATTCTGATTTACTGGAAGAGGCAGGAGTTGATTCAGTAAAAGAACTCTCCTTAAGAAATGCAGACAATTTATATGAAAAAATAGTTGAGATTAATAATTTATCAAAATATGTAAGAAAACTACCAACACTCTCAATGGTAAAAGATTGGGTAGAACAAGCAAAAATACTTTCAAAAGAAATAAATAATGATTATAAAGAGTATTATGAAAAAGATTTTGCTCAAAAAGCCGCCAGGGAAGAATCCCAGTCCATAAAAAAAAGACCAGCATCTAATTTATTTTTAGGAATATTTGGCGGATTATTTATTTTAATTTTATTAATCCAGTTACTTACTATTAGAGGCGCTGCCTTAGTAAGAGCAACAGGTATCCTTTTATTAATTTTTGGAATAATTTTTATATTATTTTTTGTCATCTTATATGTAATTAATTCGAAAAATAATAAAAGCAGGGCAAAAGGTTTTTTAAAGTCTATTTATGTGTCAGGCACCGCAATATTTATTGCTTTGCTTATGACAATCATTCCTCCTGTTAATAACGCAACAGATATTTCCGAAACAACTCCATCTATTGAAACCACAATAGAAACCACAACTACCTATGCGAAAGATACCAAAAAAGCAGACAATACAACAACTTCTAAAGCAATAGAAACTAAAAAATCAACTTCCATAAGCGGTCTGATGAAATGCTCTAAAGTAATAGATGGTGACACAATAAAGGTTGTTGATGATGAGGGAGAAGAATATCTGATCCAATATATCGGTGTAGATATTCAAGAAGACTTTGATGATGAAGCAAAAAGTATTAATGAAACTCTTTTGCTTAATAAAAATATAGAACTTGAAAAAGATATTTCTGAAACTGATGGGGGCGGGAGATTTTTAAGATATGTTTATGTTGACGATACCTTTGTCAATGCATACCTTATAGAAGAAGGTTTAGCTAAAGTTGACACTGCAAGTCCGGATAAGAGATATGAAGATATTCTTTTAAAATCGGAAGATAAAGCTAAAGACAATCTTTCAGGTCTTTGGGCTTCAGAGACAACAGTAATTCAAACAACAACAACAAAACAAACCACTACTACCCAGCAAACCACTACTACCCAGCAAACAACCACAACCACAGAGCAAGCCACAACTACAACTCAGGAACGATCATACGGAATAGATATTATTTCGCTGACTTCACCAGTTGCGCAGGGAGCTAATGCTACCATAAGTATTTTAACTGCTCCTGGATCAATGTGTCATATAACTGTTTATTATAAATCAGGTCCAAGTGAAGCACAGGGTTTACATCCAAAACAGGCAGATGGAAATGGTAATTGTAGCTGGACATGGAAGGTTGGCACAAGAACTACTCCGGGTAATTGGCTAATTGTAATAAATGTTGATGGAATAGGTAGAAAAGAAATATATTTTACTGTAGTTGGCTAAATTATTTATAAGGAATTAAAAAATGGTAAATAAAGGTGGATTTTCCTGGAAAAGAGCAATTGGAATAACCAGAGTAAAGCAAAATATTTCAAGATCAATAGGTATACCTCTTACTAAATCCGGAAGACAAAGAAAAGTAGGCAAAATTGTTACAGGTGGTTGTTGTTTAATGCCAATTCTTTTAACTCTTGCAATTGTTCTGACTTTTGTAGTTCTAATACTGATGTTTATTTTTTAATTATAATTTCTTTACCCAGATTATATGCTTCTTCCAGTTTGGCTGAATTATTTTTTATTTCACCTGCTTTATTAGCGCTTGCATGGACTATGCCGACAAGCCTGGCATTTACATAATTACAAATATCCTGGAAGCTTCTTAGAGCGTTTACTCCTCCTGAAGAAAAGACATCTTCATCGCCATAAGTTAAAATAACTCCGATATTTTTTTCATTTAAACCACTTTTATAGATAGCATACAGCCTGTCTATAAATAGCTTGGTCTGGGCAGAGACATTAAACCAATAAGTGGGGGAAGCAAAAACAATTGAATCTGATTTTTCTATTTTAATATATAGGTCAGTCATGTCGTCACGTTTGATACAGCCTTTAGATTTGTTTCCGGTGCATGATTCACAGGCATCACATGGAAAAATTTTTAATTCCCGCAGGTTGATAAGATCATAAGTCCCATTGTTTTCCCCAATACCTCTGATGAGAGAATTGATAAGATAATGACAGTTTCCATTCTTCCTTGGGCTCCCATTTACAATTAAAACATTTGAATTTCGCATCATTTTACCTCTTTCCTATTATCAGCGACTTATTTTTTTAATTAAGCCATAAAGACAGTGTTTCTACCTTATAAATCTATGGTAA
>JAXGTM010000242.1:0-2882 GCA_040774925.1 Atribacterota bacterium
ATGCCAATGATTTCTCACAAGGCCAATTACAAGATGAGCGTCAAAAGCTTTTTAATATTCAGCATAATGGTGAATTAACAGAGCAGGAAAAATGGCGCGCCATTGACAAGGTTAAGGGGTTAACTTTAGGCTCTACTGAGACACAAGCATTGGCTGATAAACAGGCCGAGCACGATAAAAAAATAAGAGATCAAGCAAGACAAGAAGCACTTGCTGAACTCCGAAAGGGGTTTGGAAATCATGCCTAAAACTATTAGAGAACTTGCTGATGAATTTGGTGTATCAAAACAAGCTATTAGAAAAAAATTGGATGCAAACTTTAGAGCAAACTATGTGCAAACTGTAACTAGGAACGGGGTGCAAACCTTAGTTGTTGTTAATTCAGGTTATTTGCTATTAAAGCAACATTTTGATGGCGGTAACAGTCAGCAAGTAAGTGGGAACTTTTCTGCTAGTAATACTGGTAAAAATAATATAAACACAGTGGAATTCCTTAAGCAACAGATATCAATTAAAGATAGCCAACTCAAGGAAAAGGATGAACAACTAAAGTCCATGCAAAAATTATTAGATCAATCTCAGCGGCTTCATCTCATAGCTGAAAAGAAAATTGAAACACTTAATGTAATTACTTCTAAACAAAGAGAATATAGTAACTCTGAGTCAAACAGTAGTAATACTATTAATACAAAGAAAAAAACCAAACATTTTTGGTGGAATATTTGGTCGTGAGTAAAAAAGGTGTGCAAATATGAATGAAATAATTAATCAAATTACCCGTTACATTTCAAGTGGATTTAAAGAAAATACTTTGGTAGACCAGATACTTAAAAAGTACAACGCTTTGGATTCTGACAATAAAAAAGAGCTTGAACCTTATATGTATTTGGTATACAGAGGAAAATTTGATTCTCTTTTTTTAAGTAGCAATTATGTAAAATCAATTTTTTGGCTGAACAAAGTTATCAATCATGAGAAATTTAAAATAGAACTTCCAGATAACAAGGACCATTTTCTTATTGAAGCTGTAAATTCCTTGTTAATCGTCTATTTAGAAAAAGAAAATATAGATTTACTATCTAGGGCGCAAGAATATTTTAAAAACATAAAAGAAGTCCCCCCAAGAATCGATAGTTTAAAAGAAATATACATGAAAAATATTAATATTTTTCATGCAATCAAATGTAATAATCTTTTTACAGAAACCAGTTTTACTGTACCAATTAGTATAAAAACGATCCAAGGAAAGGTTCATATTGTACTTCCACAAGATGAAATCGAGGCAGACGTAACTTGTACGTCTCTTGCAGCACAAAATACAATGTATCAAAGTAATACTAATATCATGCGAGCTCAAGATTATGACGCCACATATAATATATCTACTTGGACAATCATAATGAGTAGATACCTTTCCTGTGAAGAACCTAGTCCTTTAGATGGTTCTGCTTCTAAAATGCAAGAAATCGCTTGCAAAATAGTTAACAAAATAATTGATAAATATAGGGGAAAAACTAACGAATATTGGATTAAGAGGATTTATCCCGCAATGATTCAAGGCCATTCCATTAAGTACAGAGCTGGAGAATTTGTCTTCAGAGATATTCCCTTTTACGATAGGGGAGAAATGATACTATCCTCCAAAAAGAATGAGATTTCTCTTACCGAAAAAAATGGAATGATTACTGAAGATCCTCCGCTGTACAAAAAATTATTTATGGATTCAAAAACCTATTTATTAACTCAAAACTTAGGTAGCAGTATCCTTTTGTTGAATATGGCATTTGAAAATTTCACATACACCGTCATTTGCAAAAAAATAATAGAATTAAGCCACGAAACTTATAGCAATGGGTTCTATTTAAAAACGCAACCATACAAAGATTATTTTTTAAATGATTACTTAACAAGGGATCAGTATGAAGATGCTATCTCTAAGAAGATTATTAAACCTAGGGGAATGTCACAATATGCAATTTATAAACTTTTATATGAATATGATAGCTCTCTTCAACAACAAATCTCTAAAAGTAAATTGAACAAGTTAATTTCATCCATTCGAAAAAATAGGAATGAACTTGCCCATGGAACTTTTGATAATACAAAATTAAAATATAACGATGTATCTAGGCAAATAAAATCTTTTACTGATTTAATCTCTATAATTAACGCTTAATCCTGAAAATACAGGAAAAGAGCACTTAGCTTCTCTCTGTATTTTTTTATATACCAGTTATTATAGTTGAACACGAGATAGTGTGCTTAAATTATCCTTTGAGAACTGCATGTTTAAAAATTGTAAATTCAAACACACAAATTTTTCTTATGCTAAAGCGACAAATACTTTTTCCATTAATTCCGGTAAACAAACAGAAATATTTACACCTTTTCCTGCTGATATACCAAATGATGACCTTAATAACCTGAAAAAAGTTATCCCCTCGTCGTTTTCATTTAATTTTAAAACTGAAGACTTAATTAGACTTAGACAAGTATTTTCAAATGGGTAAATATTATCTGGTGTTAATTACATAGAGCATAAAAAATCAATGTAACCGATGTTAGTTACTTGTTTAAATTTATACCTATGATAATTAAATACAAAAAATGATTAACACTATCCTGAGCTAAGAAACGCCTAGGGTCTATAAGTTCCAAATCGCCCCTCAAAAACATTGAAAGAATAACCCCTAATATCTATAATGTAGATATTAGGGGTTATTTATTTTCATATTATAGAAATAACTTCTTCTATTTGTCATTTTTTCGATACCTTTTAGCACGATTTTGACCAGGAAATAAACGATCATGCGATCCGACTCGAATGCCAATTAAGACTAGTTCATCTTTATCAATCGTATAAACAACCAGGACATCGTTAG
>JAXGTM010000243.1:0-2862 GCA_040774925.1 Atribacterota bacterium
ACATTTGCGCAATCACAGCAGGAAAATGGACATCCGGGTAGGTTTGTATCAAAGTCTCCTGATACCAGCGAAATTGGGTCAGTGGTAAAACAATGATTTTTAAGTCGGGGCGTTGTTCTATTCCAAAATGGTAGTACCAAAGTGGAAAGGAATCCCGATCTTCACTGGTGATCAAGATTGAATCCTCAGGCAAATAATCCATTAAATATTCGGCGTAGTCAGCGGGCTGGGTTTGCTGGCGTGGATTAATTGATTGAATGGTTTCAGGCAACGCAATGATGAAACTTATCACGTAAACCGCCATAAAAAGATACCCTAGCGGCAATTTTCTCCAGACAAAAGGAATCAGCGTAGCAACCCCCAAACCAATCCAGATAGCGAAGACCAAAAACGGGGCTAATAAGTAGGCGATAGAATCATCGGTGCCATAAAGTATTGCGAACAAAGAAAAAGCCACGAACAAATAGGTCAAACTGATGGGTAAATTTTTTCTTGCATGGTTGTACTGCACTGCTCCAATGACGCCCAGGACAATACCCAGATAATCAAATTGATCCAGAAGGAGCCCTGCTAAGGCGGACACGCGAGTAAAAAATTGGGTAAGGGAAGTGGCTGCAATCAGATTTTGGTAAGGATTTCCCGATATCACCCACCAAAATCCCTCCCAGGTTTGCGGATTGCCCCAATTGATCGGTGGATTTTGAGAAGCGGCAATGGGTAAATATAGATAAATCATTATCCACTTTACGAAAGCAATCAATTGTCCAAGGAATACGCGTCTTTCCAGACCATCCCTGAAAGCTGTCCATAAAGCGAAAATAATGGCGGGCAGGAACAAAACAATGGTAATGTGGTTTCCTAATGACAAACCGAAAAAAAAGGATAATAAATAGAAATAACCTGATTTAACATTTTGGTGTTTCCAATTCATTAGAATCCAGGTCCACCAGAGGGCGAGAACCAAAAACAAAGATTGAAAGCCATGCACTTCAATAATCACCGCCTGTGACCATAAAAAGGGCATCAAACTCCAGATCAATCCAGTGAAGAGCCCGGTTGCGGTTGAAATCGTCTTGGATTTTTGATCAAGAACTTCCGAAATCCAGACAGCCAAAAGTCCAGCACCAATGGCTGCTGGAAGCCAGGATAGTATGGCGACTCGAAAATAAGGATCTCCTATAGGAATTTTCTGAAGTAGAATTCCAAAAACCGTATAAGTTGGATAACCCGTGGGATGCGGAATACCACCCGTCAGAATGGCTGCAAGAAAATCCCCACCGTCATTACCAAGATTCGCCCAAGTCAACCGTTGCGAAACAGTGAATAAATAGAATAACCCGGTTGTGAGAGTAACCGCAAGAAAAATGAAGGTTTTAGAGTTAATAATTTTTTTCATGATTAAAAAAAAGGGGTGACATTTAGTCACCCCAAGGGTAGTTGATTTTTCTTGAATGATTACTTCATTACTAAAGGCAGGTAAATAAAATTGCAACCAACGATATCAATGTAAAAAGGACCTACGATTTCAAATGGAGGTACATATTCCGGGTGATTAACCACCCAAAACCTAGCAGATCCTACATTTGTAAGTTTAGTTGCATCGATTGTAAAATTAATAAGGGTTCCCGCAACATTGATATTATCTGGAATGATATAACTAGGTTGCGTGTCATTTGGACCTAACCAACTAATCCAAGTGTAAAAATCTCCCTCATAATTAATAAACTTATCACCACTAACTGAAGCACTAATACTATCAGAATTGGCACATATAAGATCCGGTTCGTATGTATAAATTACTGGAATTGTCGCATCTCCCGCTTGACCTATTTGCCAGTTTGAGCCTAATAACGCCAGGAAAATCACAAAAGATGTGATTACTAACGTAAAGATCGTTCTTGGTTTTTTGTAAATTTTTAACAAGATTACCTCCCTTGTTCTATTGTCCTAAAAATTCATCAATATTTTTTGGCTATAGAGATAAGCTAATGATAAATATACAATACTTTACCATAAATAACAAGTAATTATTGTATTATAAAATTATTTTTTAATAAAATAGGAAGATAAATTTTCGGACCAATTAATAATTCTATATAATTTTTATATGCAATACCTTGCTTTGTCATTTCTTTATTGTTTTCTGGATCAAATAACGATCCACCATACGATGCTCTATCATCAATAATTTTTACATATCCATTGAGACTGTACCAATACCATCTTTGCACCAATTTATTGTTATCATTAGGCATCCCATGAGTATCATCAGTAGAATTCATCAAGAAATCAAATGTGTCTAACATGTATTGAATATTATCACTACTGGTAGGCCATTCTTCATTTGGAGAGGATCTGGGAATACAATTATCTTGGTGGTAATAACAAAGAGCAACTTCCCAATCTGGAAATAAACTTCCATACTCTGTGATCCATAGTGGTTTATCTTCTTGTCCTTTTGAATGCATCCATTCACGAAATTCTAAAACTCTTTCTTTAAATATATCAATTGAATATGTTTCTGAATAGTTATAATCATTAATAATGTAGGCATCTTCACAATTTAAAGGACAATCGAATCCCGGTGGAACATCCGCCCCCCAAGAACCTGGTTTAGGGTTCTCATTTAATATAAATGCATGAATTGCCCATATATCAATTAAAGCTAGAGCTTCTTCCATAGATCCTGCTTTTTCTGCTAATTTATTTAAGCTTCTATCTAAATATCTCAAACGAATAGGAGTCGGTTGCACAATAGAACCAAACCCTACTTTCGCATTACTATCAGTATCTTTAATAGTTTTTGAAACATCGTAAAATCTTTCTGCATATTTTTCGGGGGTTAAATCGTCCTGAACAACT
>JAXGTM010000244.1:0-2851 GCA_040774925.1 Atribacterota bacterium
AGGTTATTTATTTTCTTATCTTTCCCTTCTCTTTCATATTGCAAATTAAAAACAATTTCTCCTGAGTGGTCATAAATTTTTGCTTCCTCCATAATAGTTTTATGTCTTTCTTTGCCTTTAAAATATAATTTAGTAAGATATCAAATTGTATGGGCTCAATTTAAAAATCCTTCGGCGGCTTCATTTTTTTTATCAACTCAAGAGTGAAATTATTGTTTCTAACTAAAATGAAGCTCTGCATAATTTTTTTGACAAAACTAAGCCCTATCTGAGTCCCGGTCAGATTGGCATAGACATCTAGTTTATGAAGGACACCTATCAGTTTTTTGTAAATATTGTATGAGAGATAATAAGCAATATGCCTCGACACTTCAGCTGGGAATTTAGTCAGGCAATGGCTATCTTTCTTTTCCTCTTTTTTATAATTCTTAAGATAGTGAACCTCTAAATAAGAGAGAGATTCACTATCTATACATCTAAAAATTATTAATCAATCACTGTATCTAATGGCATCGGGGGCATTTTTTTATATTTTCCATCACATTGAACCGAAAAAGATGCCGCTGAAGGTTCTCTTTGCATAGCCCATTTATAATCGGGTAAATCTTTGACTCCCAATTTCCTTAATGCTCTTATTCAGGGCCACCTCTTCCCTTCATATGTTCCGCCAAAAATCATTCCATTAATATAGTAGGGTGTATCTTGCAAAATTGGTGTGAAAGTTTGGCTAAGTACTCCCAATCCTCCAATGTGATTTCTAGCACCTCTGTCACAGCTGATACAGCATCCCCTGATATCTCCTATATTCAATAATCCTCCAAAAGCATAGCTATATGTTTTGCCACCACAATAAGGACAATCTCCTGTAAACAAAGATGAATGTGCCCATAAGTACAAAAGAACTCCAACGGAAATAGGACGTTTATCTTTCCCAAAAAGAAAACAACAAGAATTTTGCGGAAAGGGAAGCCAGGGATCCAGCTTCTCTATATTGTCACCAAGCCCAAGAATTGCACGGATTAGAGTAGCTTTTTCCCTGCTGTAACCAATCGGTTTTGCATCTTTCTCCTTTTTTAATAAATTGTCCATGATTTTTTCCTCCATTTTTATTTTTTAAAAACAAAAAACCTCTTCAAGTCCGAAGAGGTTCGTTATTTTTCTCATCTCTCGGAATTGAATAACATTCCGCGGAAATTGGCACCAGCATCATAGTCTTTGTTTCAACTATGATAGGTTGCCGGGCTTCACAGGGTCCGTCCCTCAGCCACTCTTGATAAGATAACTATATTTTATTTGATTATAAAATAGCACACCTGTTCGCTTATGTCAACTACTTTTATTTATTCCAAATCCAGTCCTATATCTGTTAAGTATATATTTTAGTCTTTGTTATTAAAAATAATAAATTATAAAAAATTTTATTTTAATTTTCTTTTTTTATTTTCAATCAATATCTAATCTTAACTGAGGACTATCCATTTTAACCCATTCAATTGTTCTATTTACAAATTCTTCTGCTGTCCTTAAAGCATTTTTTGCTTCATCTTTCGATACCGGCAACAAGAGGAATCATAACTCATTTTCATTAACTATTAAGAATAACTTTTTCCCTTCAATAACGTCCAAAATAAAAGGATTTCTTTTTTCTTTTTGTGTCTGAAACTCTTCTTTGCTATATATAGAATAATTTATCTCTCTCTGTAACTTTTGTTCTATTCCATTTAGCTTTTCTATTAGCTCATCTTCATTAACTTTACCTATAATCAGTAAATCAATATCACTATCTTCTCTTTCCTCTTTTTTTGCAAATGACCCGTAAAGAAAAGCATGGGCTATGTCTTTATCTTTGAGGCTTCCCAGTACATTGCGCAGTACCTGTGGAACACCAGAAGTTTTAAAGATAATACTCTTTAATTCATCAAAGAGAGGAAATGACTTGTTTAGATAATAATAAACCTGATTACCTCTGTCTTCCCTTAAAAAAAGACCAGCCTCTTCTAACTTGAGTAATTCACGTCGAATATTGGCTACAGAATGTTTCAACATTCTTTCCAATTCCCGCAGATAATATTTCTTTTCTGTATTGGTGAAATATAGTGTTAGAAGATCTTCTCTCAATTTTGATTTTTGAATAGACAATATATCCATAATTGTAGTCCTCATTGACTACAATTGTAGTACATTATGACTACATTATCAAGTAAAAATAATAATTAACAACCAACTAATAGGGCTTCTTGCTTTCTATTAAACTTACCAATGCAATTACAGATGACAGATACAGTATTAACTAGTAAAATAATACACAAATCAGGAAAAGGTTGAAAGATATGGATTTTTTAAATTTAGTCAAAAAAAGACAGAGCACCAGAAGATATTTAGATAAACCGGTAGAAAGAGACAAGATTGAAAGATGTATTGAAGCAGCCAGGCTGGCCCCCTCTGCCACAAATACTCAGCCCTGGAAATTTATTGTAGTCGATAATCTGGAATTAAAGGAAAAAGTTGCCCAGAATACTTTCAATCAGATTGTTTCTTTTAATCGTTTTTCACTGCAGGCGCCTGTCTTAATCGTAATCACTTCCAATAGGATGAACCTTTCCAATAAAATTACCCAGACCCTCAAAAATAGAGAACTTACCCCAATAGATATTGGGATTGCTGCTACGCACATAACACTTCAGGCAGCAGAAGAGGGGTTGGGCACCTGTTTTATGGGATGGTTTGACGAAAAGGGGATAAAAAAATTGCTCAATATTCCGGTATCTATAAGAGTAGAACTAATAATAGCTATGGGATATCCGGCATCTGATATTATACGGGCTAAAACAAGGAAAAAACTTCATGAGAT
>JAXGTM010000245.1:0-2752 GCA_040774925.1 Atribacterota bacterium
AAGAAAAATCTTCTTTTTCGTTTGCAAGTTATTTCTACAGCTTGAAGAAAGCAGATTATATAGTAGCCCGGCAGAAGCAGTTGCAATGAGAGCAAACCATAACGCCACTGCCAAATTAAATGCTATCCCTGAAGCCGTTGCACAGATATGCATCAACATCGCAACCAATAAATACCCAAAGTAATAGTAGGAAATAGCATATCCTGAAAGCCATGGGTCATTTGGCGGAAAAGCGGGAGAGCGATAAATGGCATTGATAAATGCTAATTCCATTGGCTTTTCTGTTCCAATAATCCCCGGATTCAAAGACCTGATAAATGCGCAAAAGGCAAAAGATAATAAAAAGAGGATTTCGTAAAAAAGGACGATATAAAAATTAGATTTTAAAAATCCAAGGATCTCCCTAAGCTTTTCTTGTTGAATAATGATAGTCGTGAAGGCGATGAGAACCAAAACAAAAAAAGCACCTGATGAGGAATTGCTTATTAGTCCAAAAATATTGAAAAGCCAAAATAAATACCCCCATATCAAAAGACCTAAGACTTTAGAAACAGTTATTCCTCTATCGTTTAGATTTTTAAGTAAAAAATATGTATTTGGATATATTACCCAACCTAATAAATCGATAATAATGAACCACTTAATAAATTCCCACATAGAAAGATGATACTAATTTTCTAGCTTTACTTTGAAAATGCTTGTATCTGCAATCTCATAAACATTATCCCAAAGATCACCAGAGTATTGTTCGAATTTTGATAAGGCTTCCTGAGGATATATTGATTTTTCAAGCTGGCCAAGAATAATATATTCCACATCATATTGCCTAATAAAATCCTTGGCAACATTTATATCGGTGGTCGAATAAAATTCTCTGACATCATCAATGCGCTCAAATACCCATTCATCAGGATTTATCGCTCTTTGCTGTCTTTGATGCCAATTCCAGCCTATAACATTTGGCAAACCAGTATAGATAGAAAAACGGCTACCCCATCGGTATTCAGATGTATTGCCTTCAACAATAACTGGCGTACCCTTGATATTTTCCTGCATCCAGCGAATTGCAAAATAATCTTGGCTCAAGTCCATCAAGACATCATCTTCTGGATAAGTTGAATATTTCATAAACTCCATTCCATCCAAAGTGAGCGGCGTTTCCTCGTTCATTCGGTCATTTATCTTATCAATACTTGCCGTTAAAGGGAATAATAGTACTGAAAAAAGCAATAAACCGAGTAAAAATTTCCATACTGCCCTACCCCTAGCTTCTTCAGTTCTTTGAAATTCTGAAAACAAATCCAACAGCAAAAATCCAGAGCTGATAGAAATAAATGTCCATGCTTGAAGGTAAAACTTAAAAACCATATTCATTCGCCCTATATCGCCTTTCAGGGTTACCATTTCAACCATCAGTGTAAGTCCAAGTCCTATGCAGGCAAGAAAATAAGTAAAAAGTTTACTTTCCGATGCATTTTTATCAAAAACAAGGAGTATTAAAAATATGACAATGAGAGGAATGACAATAATAGAAATTTCTATGCCATAAGCGTATAAGGCGACAACAATGAAAAATAATAACAACGCTGTTAAATAAGTATATTTTCTGTGGCGATAAAAAGGTTCCAGTGCAGATAAAGGAGTAGATTTCATCCAATGCAAAATGTAATGGACCACCCAAGAGATAAGGATGAAAAGAAAAAATCCCCAATGATTAAAATATGCCCAAAGCGGCGTCCGCTCACCACGCCATAATTCAAATGATGTATATGCTTGTCCATACCATCGATCGAAGGGTGAATATAAAACCACGGTCAAACCTATAAATATGAAGATAATAAATGCCGAAAATATAGGCAATTTAATTTTTTTATTAGTGTAAGGAAGAAATTTTGCGGGCAACTGGCATTTGGTTTTTATAGAATAAAGTAAACTTATGCATCCCACCGCTAAAAAAACGGGGTAATCCCAAGTATTAGTTGGCCGCAGGGAGCCGATTATTAAAGCTCCACATAGAAGTTTAGATATTAAATCTCTTTGGTTGTAGAAATCCAGCTTTCCAAGCACTATAGATAAGGACCAGGCAAGCACACCCAACGTGATAGGATAGGCAAATAGGTGAGCGTGCGGATCTCCATATAAAAAGGTGAAGTAAGGAAATTCAGTGATCACATTACCTGGAATTGCCCGGCTAGGAATCCAGTACCAATCACCTGGGTAATACCCAAAATTAGCCCCTTGTAAAAATCTAATTAGCCCTTTAAAGAAAAATATCAGTTTATCAATAAAGCCAATACCTATTGCATTTGCTCCATCTATACCCAATTTAAGAATGCCTTGGAAGAACATAGTAATGCTGCCAAGGTTACCTATGAAAAGTACTAGTATTGCTATTGATAATCCCCAAAAATACGGGTTGTTAAAGATTGACCAATCTTGAGTATCTGCTTTTTCTGACTTTGAGTTGAATAAGTTCCAACCTAATGAAAACGCTGCAGCTGCAGTGAAACTAAAGAATGTGGGCAAGATAAGATTATATGCAACTGAGGGCGTTATTCCAAGCAGCTTGACTGGAACAGCTGATAATACAAACCCAAAATAATAATAATTAATATAACCACCTGCATACCATGGATCGTAAGGCGGAAATTTCACACTCTTAACTATTGCGTTGAAATAAGCAAAATCCATGGGCTTTTCTCCACCTTTATAAGGATGCCAAAGGTCGGGATTTCCCAATCGGACAAGGAGA
>JAXGTM010000246.1:0-2738 GCA_040774925.1 Atribacterota bacterium
ATTTTAAAATCAGTCCTTTTCATTCTATATTACTATCTTTTTTTGGCTAATTTAGTATCTTACCCCTTAATAGCCACACTATCGCTTTTCATATTTTCATTAAATGTTTTTGAAAAATTATCAAAAATATCAGCAATATGTCTTTTGTTAGATTGGAAATTATAGTTTTAAATTGTTAGAATAGACTCAGTACGGTAGAAAAACTATCTAAAAATGCTTCACCACAAATAGTACAACTATTTAGATAGAAAATTATCCAGGTCTTGAAATATAAATTAAAAAATTAAAATAAATTATTTCGAATTGAGATGACCTGAACTTAACAAAAAGTATATATAATGTGAAAGAAAATTTAGGATAAGAATATCGGGCGAATCATTTGAAATGTTGTGTGTGTAAAAAAGTATCTTGTTTTAAACACAAGATACTGTAACGATACTGTGAGCAGTCACCTTTATTAAAAGAATTCACTCAATCTCAATCTCAAGGAGGAAAATATATTGTTAAAGATATCAATTATTTATTATACCAGAACAAAAAATACCGAAAATATGGCCTATCTGATACGTGAAGGTATAAAAGATAGGGATATTGAAGTGATATGTGAACGAGTAGAAAATGTCGGTATAGATATTCTACTGGAATCACATGGTATAATTGTGGGTTCTCCAACCTATTTTGGATTAATGTCTTCACAAATTAAAGAATTTTTTGACAATAGTATTAAAGTGTATGGTAAGTTGGAGGGGAAGGTTGGAGGGGCTTTCACTTCCTGTAAAACTGGCGGAGGTGAAACTGCTTTAAAAAGCATCATTGATGCAATGTTTGTCCATGGTATGATTGTTAGAGGTTATTGTAAAGGGAATCATTATGGTCCTATAGCGATAGGATCGCCTGATGAGATCATTCATAAAGAATGTATTAAATTGGGAGATACGGTTGCCAGTCTGGTTAAAAAACTTTTTGTTTAATTTATTTAAACGTAATCTATATATTTTTGAAACAAAAAATTTATGAGAAATTGTTGATGTATGTGATAAATAATAAATGCTTTATCTCAATGATCGATATTTGAGATATTGCTAAAAATTTAAGTATTCTGTAAAATATTTTTAATAGTAATATGTAGAGGAGGCAGCGTTAAGACAATATGCCTAACTATAATTATGAATGTCAGGATTGTAATAATATTTTTGAAATTTCTGTTTCAATAAAAGAGATGGAGCAGGGTGATTTTCCCTGCAATAAATGTGGTAGTAAAAAAACTAAGAGATTATTCGATGGGTTTGGTTATTGTAACAAGAGTGGTGGTAGCAATATATCTGACAGTCATTACACTGCACCAACATGAGGTGCCGGGAATACTTGTTCTCTGTAGGGGAACTATAATTTTAATACATAATATAGAAAATTTAATTATTGAATAATATGATATCCTCTTGGAAAGTTCTAACATCAGTTATTAATTAAGGTTAAACTGTTTAGACAATTTCCGAAAGGCTTTTTATGAAGATATTAGTTACCAATGATGATGGAATTGAAGATATTGGTTTATGTGAATTGGTTAAAGCAATATCCTCTCAGCATGAGATATATGTTGTCGCGCCTGATAGAAGATATTCTGGATTTAGTGGGGCAGTATCATTTTATCAACCGGTTTCAGTAAAAAGATGGCCCCTTTTTTTAGGAGAAACTGTATCTTATAAAGTATCAGGTACTCCTTCTGATTGTGTAATGATTGCATTGGATGAATTAGTAGGGAATGTTGATCTGGTAATATCCGGAATAAATGATGAGCCTAACCTGGGTGACGATATCCGTTTTTCTGCTACTTTGGGTGCTTGCCGGGAAGCATCCTTTTCTGACATCTCGGCCATTGGATTATCGCTCAATTGTGACTCCGGGGAAAAATATTATAATACTTTAACAGAATTTTTAGAAAAACTTTTATTTAAATGGAAACAGATTAAAATTCCGAAAGAAGTTTACTTGAATATCAATTGTCCTAATATACCGCTATCACAAATAAGAGGGATATTATTTGTTCCAGCCGGAAGATGCCGCTATAAAAATAGAGTTCAATTAGTGCAAGATATGCCTGAACCAGCATATATAATTCATGGTACGAAGATTGACGAAGAAGATAAATATACTGACTCCTGGGCTGTGAGGAACGGTTATATATCGATTACTCCGCTTCATAGAGATCAGACAGATCAAACAATACTGTCATATCTAAGAAATGTTAAGGAATCTATTATGTAATATAATAATAGATTTTTATTGTTAATGGCAAAATAGTTTTATTAATGTTTGAGAATCATTTCTTTGCTAAATTCATTGAGAAAAATATGAAATAGCATTAAAATGTAAAGAGATTACTTTTATGGTCGATAAAAAGCATAATATAAAATAACATTATTAATATTTAATTAAAATGAGGAGAAAAATATGAAAATTATCAAACAAAAAAAGATAATTTTGTGCACTATAGGGTTCATTATAATTGTTATGTCTTTGTTCTGTGAATTAAGTGTACTGGCGATTTCAGAAACACCTTTAGAAATTATCAGAGAGACAACTGAGGTTCTCAGAGATATGGACATCGCTCTTGATAGCGGTATGTTTAGAAGTGTCTTAAAAAAGGCTAAGGGAGTTGCTATCTTCCCCTCACTAACTGAGGTTGCATTACTTGGAGTAGGCGGATTTAAAGGAAAAGGGATTGTTCTTAGAAGGGA
>JAXGTM010000247.1:0-2717 GCA_040774925.1 Atribacterota bacterium
AATTGCTACAACGGATCTTACCGGTAGAAAGAGACCAGAATTTTTTACTGCCGCATCGAGGACATGTTTTCATACTCTCTTTATACTGATTTATCAACAGTTTTTCAAGGTTCTAAGTGCAAGTTTCTTTTACCATTACCTATTTTTATAATGAGAGTGGGATTTAATGAAAATAGCTTTAAAGTTCGGAATAATTATTTTTACATTATTATTCGAATTACTATTAGGAAATATTTTAAACTTTGAAATGGCTAAGCCTGATTTTATGCTAATTGTAATTATTTGTTTATCTTTTTTATCGGATTATCAGGAAGGAATTTTAGCTGGATTTACTGGAGGTTTTATAAAAGATATTTTTTCAGTTGGCTTTTTAGGAACACATGCTCTAATAAAAACAGCTATTGGATATATATCCAGCATAATAAAAGAGAGAGTGTTCTATCAACATCTACTATGGGTAATTGCGGTTGTTACTTTCTTGTTAACATTTTTAAACAATATTCTAATATTCTATCTCTTAAGGTCTCTATACAACGATTATGTTTTTATAAATATTTTTAATAAATATACATTTTTACAAGCAGTTATTAATAGTATTCTGTCACCATTAATATTCTTAGGTATTAAAAAGCTATTAGCTACAGTTCATAGGTGGAAGTAAAAAGTGTTTAGTCAAAAGAGTTTTAAAATAAGTGAAGACATATCTAAAAAAAGGTTAAGTGATTTTTATTTATTGATTACTTTGTGTTTTGTTGTTATTATTGTTAACCTCTGGTATTTGCAAATAATTAAGGGTAAAGAATATGAACAAAGAGCAATTAACAACTGTATCAGATCTTTAGTTGAAGAAGCACCCAGAGGAGAAATATATGATAGGTATGGCAACATTCTTGTTACCAATCGGCCAGCCGTTAACTTCTCTGTAATACCTGCAGAATTAGAAGATTATAAAGGTTTAGTTGAAGAGTTTAGCGTTATCATGCCAATCGATTATACATACATCAAAGAGAAGATCCAAAATAAGTGGCAAAACCCATTTCAAGCACTTACTTTAAAAAGAGATTTGGAAAAAGAAAAAATAATAACTATTGAAGAACAAAAATATAAGTTTAAGGGAATATTACTAACTGTACAGCCTGAAAGGAAATATCTATTCCAAAGCTTAGCAGCACATTTAATAGGCTATGTTAATGAAATTAGTGAAGAAGAGTTGAAAATATCAACATTTAAAAACTTAATTGGAGGAGACATAATTGGAAAAACAGGATTAGAGAGATATTATGATTCATATTTAAGAGGTGAAAAGGGGAGCAAGAATGTTGAAGTAGATGCACTTGGTCGGGAGATTGCCACAATAAATGTTGAAAACCCTATTGCCGGAAATGATATATATCTAACAATTGACAGCAATTTTCAACAATTCATTGAAGAGCAGATGGTTGAGAAAAAAGGAGCAATAATAGTTAGCGATCCATCTTCAGGAAAGATTTTGGCGATGGCAAGCTATCCGGATTACAACCCAAATATTTTCACACAACAAATGACAACAATTCAATGGCAGGAAATAGTTCAAAATAAAGATAATGTTATGTGTAACCGTAACATACAGAGTATTTATCCTCCAGGTTCAATATTTAAATTGGTTGTTGCTATGGCTGCTCTTGAAGAAGGATTAATTAATAATTCTAGCATTATTAATTGTTCAGGTCATTATAAAATTGGTGATACATTGTTTAGATGTTGGAAAGAAAGTGGTCATGGCAATATTTCTATAATTGATGCAATTGCAAATTCATGTAACATTTTTTTTTACAATACCGGACAAAAAATAGGTATTGATAAATTGAATTATTATGCTAAACTATTTGGCTTTGGAAGTATTACAGATATAGATCTACCAGGAGAACAAGAGGGATTATTACCTTCGGATGATTGGAAAAGAAAAACTTTTAATCAACCATGGTATCCAGGTGACACGGTTAATCTTTCAATTGGACAGGGTTATCTATTGGTAACACCTTTACAAATACACAATATGCTTTGCATTATTGCTAACGAGGGGTATAGCTATAAGCCATACAATGTTGAAAAAATTATTTCTCAATCCGGCGAACTTGTTAAAGAGGTCAATCCGGAATTATTGAATAAAATTGATATATCCCGTGAAACTTTTAAAATTATTAAGGAAGGAATGAAAAAGAGTGTAGAAAAAGGAACTGGCCGATTGGCTAATATTGAAAATATAAGTATAGGGGGTAAAACAGGTACTGCTCAAAACCCTCAGGGTGAAAATCACGCTTGGTTTATTGGATTTGCACCATTTGAAAAACCTGAAATATGCGTGACTGTTCTTGTAGAAAATGGTGGAGATGGAAGCACAGCTGCTGCCCCTATTGCAGCAGAAATAATAAAAGAGTATTTTCACCAAAAAAACAATCAAAAAGAAAAAGTTGAACAATTCCACCAATAAACATCTAGGAGTGATCAATGGCATTAGATAGCAATTCATCTCATTATTCATCGGGAAAAATATTATTAAACCAACCGTTCCGATTAATTAAGCATATTGATTTTACACTAATCTTTTTAGTTACGGGGCTATGTATTTTGGGATTGCTGATTATTTATAGCAGCACACATCAAGAAAGTATCAAAGTTGGTGCTGCACCAGTTGTCAGGAGACAATTAATATATATTTTTGTTGGAATAATCACTTG
>JAXGTM010000248.1:0-2712 GCA_040774925.1 Atribacterota bacterium
ACAAGGACGATGAATTCTTCATCGTCTATCACCGCATTCATTTTGTCCACTGCCACAACATCGTCATACTTTTTAACCAAGTCTTTCAAAACAACCTTTGCCATCAGATTTCCTTTCATTTTTTGATATTAATTAGGTAAATAATTTAAGTGAAGTATTTTACGGCTTATTTAGCTTATAATTCACTTTGGAGCATTGAGATATTATCAAAAATATTCGTATTGTTAATTGAGTTATATATATCACAATATATGCTATAAATGTTATCATAAATTTTATTATTTTTTTGAGAAGGCAGATATTTTTTATCAATTTTTACCATATTCTCCACACCCTCTTTAATATCATCAAAAATCCCTGCGCCTACGCCCGCCATTATTGAAGCACCTAACATAGCACACTCTGAAACTTTTAAGGTCTCTACTGGTTTTCCATATACATCTGATTGAATTTGATTCCAAAAATTAGATTTGGTAGCTCCACCTGTAATTCTAATTTTTTCAATTTTTATTCCTGAACTACACATTGAAACAATAATATCTTTCATCTCCATTGTTATCCCTTCAATAACTGCTCTGGATACACAACTTTTATCATGGACAAACGTCAGTCCAAATAATACCCCCTTTGCATTTGGGTTCCATCTTGGAGAAGCAGAGCCTGCCAAGAAAGGAAGAAAAACTAATCCTTTCGCCCCAACAGGCGCATTTGAAGATATTTCATCTAAAATTTTATAAACATCTTTTTTAGCTTGATCAGCAAAAGCGCTTTCCAAAGCAGCAAATTCATCTCTATACCATCTAAAAACACTTCCTGCACTAGCTTGATGTCCTTCAACTTCCCAACTTCCATAAATGGCATGGTTTAATGACATTATCTTACCTTTGGGGTCTCTAAAAGCTTTTTTACTAAAAGTATTTGCATTACCTGCAGTACCTATTGATACAGATGCTTGCCCCTCCTCAACTATCCCGGCTCCGACAGCAGCACTATTTTGGTCTCCCGCACCAACACATATAAATGTTCCTTCTTTTAGCCCTGTTTCTTTTGAAATAAACTTATTTATAGTTCCAACTTTTGAACAAGAGGATATGGGAATTGGGAGAATATCTTTATCAATACAAAAAATCTTTAATAATTTATCACTCCATTTTAGCTTATCGGTCTCCCATAAACCGTAAAAGCCGCTATCGCTAACATCATTATAGTATTCTTCCGCACCTAATATTTTTAAAAAATAATCCTGTAGTTGTATAACTTTATATGTCTTATCCCAAACTCTTGGTTCGTTTTTTCTCACCCATAATATTTTCGGGAGCAACCATGTTGTATCATTAGGAAAACCAGTTATATTATAATATTCCAAAGAAGAGATTTTTGATTCTATCTCTTTTACTTCTTCTAGACATCTATTATCTTGCCAAGAAATCATTGGACGTAAAATTTTATTATTTTTATCAATAAAAATGGCACAACTTCTTTGAGAAGATAAGCTGATTGATAATATTTCTTTGGGTTTTACATTAGATTTATCAATAGTCTCTTTAATAAGAGAAAAGGTGATTTTTTTTAAATCTTCAGGATCCTGTTCTACCCAGTTTGGCCTAGGAAAAGCACATTTATACTCCTTATAGCTATTTGAAATAATATTTCCATTTAAATCAAAAATACCAACTTTTGTACCTGTGGTTCCTATATCTACGCCGATAAGATAAATAGGCATTAACCCTCCATTATTCTATAAGTTTTTTGCATTAAACTAATGTTCTATCTCTAACCCCTTTTCCAATACTGCATTACCAGGGAACATGACGGGTCTTTGCTAATATTAATACATTCAAACTCACCAAAACTAGCAGGGATAACTGTTGATTGCAGATATTCTAGTTCTATCATTCTGTCAGGATGTTTCACTGATTTAATTTTAGCTCTTTCTCCTTTAACCAGACAACAATAAAGGAATTTGCCTTTTGTGTTATGCTCTATTTTTTTATCAAAATTTAGTTTTCCAATATCATATGGCATAGGCCTGTAAGAGTCGTATTTTTCCTCTGACCAACCTGAACCACTGCGAATAGTTTTCGGTCTTTTTCTTAGATTCTTCTCTACCCATTTTTCTTTCATAAACCATCTGGTTTGTGCAAGACCATGCTTTACTTGAGTTTTTGAGGGATTCCCTGTAAAAGCTTTTTCTTTATCGTTAAAAGTAGGTCTTTGATAATCATACACAAAAAAAGAATATTCTGTACCGGATATGCTCGGGCAAGTATCCATTTCTACAACTATTTGATTCCCACATGTGCCATGTGTAGTTCCTGCCGTTATGATATACAAGTCATCTTCTTTACTGGGCCAGCATTTTACATATTTTTGCCAATCAAATTTAATTTTTTTCTCTTCAGCTTCTCTTGCTTTTAACTTATACTCTTCTAGATTCGCATCTTCATGAAACCCATGCATGGTGGCGGCACCATCAAAAGTTTTTGCAATGTAATATACTTCATATCTACCAACAGATTCTTTAAAATTAGATTTTATATATTTTGTATCTGGATGAAGATGAACAGGCATTGCTCTTCTCTCATGAGCTACCGGTTCTTTAAAATAGCCGTCTTGAAGACCAACTTGAATTGGAAAATTACCAGGATATTTTCTATGACAATAACTACCTATTACATCTATCGGATATTTTGAATAAAGATTCCAGAATGG
>JAXGTM010000249.1:0-2709 GCA_040774925.1 Atribacterota bacterium
CATACTTTTATTCTCCATCAAATTTATTATTTATATTTTCTTTATTTTTTGTTTATTTATCGGTTTTTATGGGATAAATGTTGGTGGTATTGGTGGATTTTCTATTACTGCTTCAACTATTTGTTGCGGAAAAATCATTCCATGAACAGCTAAGCCCACTACTACACCAAGTCCGATTCCAGCCAACAAACCCAATACAGCCCATACTATACCGTTTTTATTTAGTGTATTTGGGTTTTCTCCGCTTTCCACTAATTGCACAGCTATTTTATCGTCCACTAACTTCTTTAGTAATTCTGAATTTAATTCAAAATTTTTGTTTAATGTTCTGTTATTGGTTACGTCATAGATTAGCACTGGTATCTGTTTTTTGTTTATGAAACCGATTACGTCTATATACGTTAATTTTGTCCATTCAAGAGGGATTCGTCGGTCGCCAAATTTGAGGGTTTCACGTTCCATACTAACTTTTCGCTGTTTGATTTTAACATAGTTTTCTCCGAGTTTTTCTACGAGTATTACTTTACCTTTCATTCATTTTTCACTTCATTTAATTATTTTAATTTTCAAATTAGTTTTTAGCTTTTTCTACCATACAAATTTTTGAGCAAACAAGCTACTGATACTAAGCAATTAATTGCAATCAACAATATTGACATATTTGAAACTTCAAAAATTATTATGAATGTGAAACTAAAGATTAATGCCACTAAATTGAGAAGTGGCACACGAAAACCTAAACCAACAATATTTATTACAACCAATATATCAGTTAGTAGTAATAGTTCAAATACTACATACCCTTCTTCATTGGTCGGTAAAGGTGTTGGTGTTGGGGTTGGTGTAGCTGTTGGTTCTGGTTCATCTGTATTGTATTCGGCGTATATGCTGACTTTTCTATCTTCAGTTGCCATGCCCACCCATGCTGTTTCAGGAAAAGAACTATAACTTTCTGAATCGATATGGTAACGATTTAATCCACTATCGAAGTAATAATTGACTAATCCCTCTTGCCATAAAGTTAAATAATATGTACCAGCGTCAAGATTTATTCCGCCTGAAATACTTAATTGTAACCAATCAGGTCCAGAGTTTATGCTTGATGAAACTGTTTTTTCTTCGCTGTAAGCTAATAGTGAATCAGGATAATTTGTGCTTTGGTTATAAATTGCTGTTTTAACTTTAGTTATCCAAGTTGTTTCATAGCTAAGATATACATTTATTGAGGTTACGTTTCCAGCTTCAGTTAGTGTAAAAGGTACAAATTGACATCTATTCATATTTCCGCTTGTGGAACTTGAACCGATAGTAGTATAGCCAAAAGTTGGGTCTACTGTCAAAGGATAACGATTTATATCATTAACCCATTCAGTGGGCAAATAGACTTTAATTCCAGCTTTCGAAATTTCCATATCAACATATTGACGCTGACCTTTAGCGTCAAAAACTGCGGAACGATAGATATGTGCTACCTTCTGCCCTGTTTTCTCTGAATATACAGCGTAGCTATTGACTATGTTTTCAGGGCGATAAACTACTATTTCACCCTTTTCATTGACTGCGTGTGTGCTATTGACAAAACTATACTGTTTTAAATCGAGTTCTTTATCTAATGGTAATTGTTTATAGAGTTTGACACCCTCATAGTTTAAGGGAAAAATAACATAGTCTTGACCTGTTGGTTTTTCCAGATACATTCTAAGCTCTTGACCGAGTGATTTTTCTAAATGATATACGTTTGTGGTTTTTGGCACAGAAAAACTCCAATCCTCACCACTTAAACTTATTTCTTTTTCTGCTTGTGTTTGTGCTGAAATTGGCAAAAATAAACCCGATAAAAAAAGGGTACATAAAACTGGAAGCAACAACAAAACCGTTAATCTATTTCTTTTAAACATTTCTATTCTCCTCCGTTACTCATACTAAGAACTCCGACAACATACATTAAAGTTAAGATGGCATATATGAATACTCCGAAATACATTGGAATCTCCAAAATTAAAGGTATAGCAATTGAACTGAATATTCCCCACAAACCAAAATACAACACACTATTCGACAACAACTTTACCGAATGTTCACTTAATCCGCTACCAAACAAATCAATGCCACCGATAACACCTACAACAATCGCTGAAATAGCCACACCGAACAAGCCAACAACTTGAAAACCGTATTCCGTAAAAATATTAGCGATTAAAACCCACACGCTTAAATCTTCTGGCACGGTTTCGGCGTAAACACTATATTCCTGAAAAAATAGTGCTGAATCATAAAAAGTAACTAACAACAAAATTGAGAGGGGAAGTAAAACAAGAACTAACTTATTCATTAATCAACCCTCTTTCACTCGCTTACTCCATTGTTTCCACTTCGGCTACGACCAACAAACAACATAGCCACGATACCAACAAGCAGTATAACAAAAGCCCAAGAAGGAATCACACCAGCAATAGCCCCAGCAATCGAACCGAGTAACGCCCCAACTATTAAACCCATTCCGCCAAAAAACACAGCAAACATTAAAGCGGGAATCAAAATAAAAATTAAAGGAATAATTATATCAATCATTTTATTAGTTTCACTTTCATACCAGGCTGGAAATTCAGTATCATCAAAACCTGACGGATTCGGTGCAGTTGAAGGATTAACTATTATTGGCGGGGTAAATTCTTCCTCTGATGTTGTGTAATAAATATTTATTTTACC
>JAXGTM010000250.1:0-2691 GCA_040774925.1 Atribacterota bacterium
AAAAAAAAGATATTAAAACAAAACCTATTTGTGTTACTAATTGCTATTGCTGTATTAATTGTTTTTGTTAGAATTGTTGGAGCAATAGATGTAAATTGGGAAAACTTTATTTTAATAAATGATATCTATCCCGGCATGAAAGGAGTAGGTAAAACAGTTTTTACTGGTACTAAAATAGAAGAGTTTGAGGTTGAAGTTATTGATATTATTAGAGACTCGGAATCCTCATCTCCGTATATATTAGTTGCATTAAGTGGTGATAAGATTGAAAATAATGGCGGGATTTCTGCTGGAATGAGTGGAAGTCCAGTATTTTTCGGCGGAAAGTTATCAGGGGCAATTTCACATGCTTGGGAAATGAGTGAACACAACTTGTGTCTTATTACTCCAATTATGTCCATGATTAGCCTCTTTGATTATATACATGAAGGAAGAGAATCTACGAATATTTTTAAAGATAGTGACGAAAAAATTGTTTCTGTTTATCTTGATGAAAATTTGCGTAATAAATTAATTGGTCTGAATCTTAATAAAAACACCTTCGACAGTTGCATAGCAGAAAACGTTGTGGATATCATTTATTTTGATTATATTCAATCTCCTTTGTTAATCGAAGCCCTTAGTTATAGAGCGAATAAATATATTAAAAGTGGATTTGAAAAGAATGGTATTTCTGATATAGCTAGCTTACCAGGTCATAAAGGAATTAATAATGAATTAAAAATATCGACAGATGCTAAGCACCTATATCCAGGTTCTGCAATAGGTGTTCAGTTGTCTACCGGTGATATAAATATCATTGGTATAGGTACCGCTACTTATATAAATAATAATTATGTATTAGCCTTAGGGCACCCATTTTTGCATCGCGGCAATGTGTCTTATCTTTTTTCTTCAGTCTATATTTATCATAGTTTTCCGAGTATTGTAATGCCCTTTAAAATAGGTACCCCATACTTATTAATAGGGGAAGTAGTGCAGGATAGGAATGAAGGAATTTTAGCAAAAACAAACACATTTCCTAGTATTATGTCTTGTAGAGTATATGTTCATGATTTAGAACATAATAAAGATATTGTATCCGGGGTAAAAGTGATTCCTGAAAAAGAATTTGTACAAAGTGTGGTTCCTGCACTTTTGATACAGTCAGTGGATAATGCAATTAACAGAATCGGTCAAGGAAATGGGTTAGTTAAGTTTAATTTTAGGAATGCAGTTTCTGGAGAAATATTGAGTTATGAAAACCTATTTTTTAGCGAAAATGATATTGCGTTTGAGATAAGTAAGGATTTAAACTATCTTTTTGAAGTAATATATAATAACTTTCATGAAAAGATAGATTTAAATGAAATAGTTATTGAAGCCTCTATAAACAAAGACAATAATAAGGCAGTAATACAAGAAGTGAATGTGGATATTGCAGACTATTTCCCCGGAGATAACATTGAAGTAAACATAATTATTAGTCCTTTCAGACAATCAGATAAAAAAGAAGTTATTAATATAAGATTGCCAGAGAATATCAAGAATGGTACTGCAATGATAGTGGTAAGAGGTGGTTCAACAGAAAAGGAAACAAATGATGTTGCTGAAAATAATAAAGGTTTAACTTACTTAAAAGGATGGTCTGAAATTGATAGTTTTTTAAGCAAACAAGATAGGAATTTTCAAGTTATTGCCGAAATTATTCCAATAAATATTAATGAGAATTTGAGCCAGCCTGATACTAACGGCTTAGAAAATTTTGATGATGATTATAGGATAATACTTAATACTGATTATGTTATCGAAGGATATCATGAAATATTCATAAATATATTGCAAAATCAAAACAATGAAATGGAGTAGAGTTTCAATGAAATGTGTAGCAATTATTGCTGCAGCGGGCGATGGAAAAAGATTTTCTAATACTAATAGCAAATTGTTAGCCTCAATCAAGGGAAAACCATTGCTTTATCACACACTTGAAAAATTTGAAAAAGTAGACAGGATTGACAAAATCATTTTAGTAATTAGAGCTAATGACTCCAAAAAGATTGAAAAAAATATTATTAATAAAGCCAATTTTACCAAACTGAAATCAATTGTTTTTGGCGGTTCAACTCGTCAGCAATCTGTTTATAACGGATTAATGGAAATAAGTGATAATGATGGGATTGTTCTAATACATGATGGAGCAAGACCTTTTATCAGTAATAAGTTAATAGTTGAATTAATAGAAAATCTAAACAATTTTGATGGGATAATTCCAGCAGTTCCTGCATCTGATACTGTAAAAAAACTTGTGTTACACCAAATGCTAGTAGAAAAAACTGTAAATCGCGACGAAATATGGATGGCACAAACCCCTCAGGTTTTTAGAATTGATCAAGCTAAGAAATGTTACCAAAAAGCAATAGAAGATAACATTCAGTTTACTGATGATTCTTCAATTATAGAATACTATGGGGGAAAAGTGGCTGTTATTAAAGGAAATGAACAAAATATAAAAATTACCACAAAAGTAGACCTTTCTTTAGCAAATGTTTTAGTAGAATATTATTAATTATTTTTTGTTAAATAGGAAATGAACTATCTTAAATTAAAAAGTTATGCCAAAATAAATCTTTATTTGAAAATTGGACAAACGAGACAGGATGGTTACCATGACATTGAAAGTATAATGCAAACTATCAACCTGTTTGATGTTGT
>JAXGTM010000251.1:0-2671 GCA_040774925.1 Atribacterota bacterium
ATTTTCTAAGTCAATATATCTATACTCGTAATCTGACCAATAGCCGGACAACTGTTCTCTGACATCCTCAACCAGATCTACGCTACTGCCGACTGGAGTAATAATATACACACCATCTACAGGTAACTGGTTATCGATTACTAATTCTCCGTGCTTGTCAAAAAGCATGCAAAAATTATCCCTACCAATACCATTAATCTGCCAAGGACGAATCACATTTTCACATTGAAATAGTAAATGATAGATCGGTTCTGGGTGCTCTAATACTAATTCTGTAGCTTCAGACCAATAAACATCTTTTTCTACCACTAACGGGAGAATCATTTTCTGGTTATGCTCAGATTCACCGAGTACATAAAACCAGGCATCCGCTTTTTTTTCTACTGGCTGTCGGGGTAAAATTACTTTAACCTCCTGGTGGATTGGATCAAACTTGATCACAGGTTTGCGAATAATGAGACCGCTATTTACTTCTGCCTCTCTTTCCCTTGCTTTCTCTTCCAAAGCCATTTCAAGAAGACCTTTTCCTTTTTGCTCCCACCAATGCTGTAATGCCTTTTTAATCCGATTTGGTATCTGGCTTTCCCTTTCAGTTTTACTTTTATGAAAACCGTCAATTAACATAAGCGACTCAAAAATAAACTCAATTGCTTTTTCCTTTCCTTGGAGAATAAAGACGCGTGTAGACTCATTAAGCGTATACAAAGGATTTTTAAATATTTTTAAATTCTCCCTGGCCTCTTTTATCTTTTTTTTGATTCTAATAAGTCTGCGCTCCAGTTTTTTTGCACCCGCATACTTGTCTATTATGGGCAAGTAGTTGAGCAGGGTATCGGTATTCCCAGGAACTTGTGTCTGCAATAAATCGATCCTATGTCGCAACTCTCTTTGTTCAGTTAATTTTTCTTTTCCTTCTTCCAAATCTCCCTTACCCAACACTACCAATTTGGACTTATATTCTTTCAATTCCTGGGTAAGATTGTCTAGTCTTGCTTGTAGTTCCTCCAAATCTTCGGCATTCAGTCCCTTGTTATTTGCTTTAGCTTCTCGCAGGGTATCATTTAACTCGGCTAGCTCGGAAACAACTATACTGTATTGCTTTGAAAGGTCCTGCAGTTTGGGTAAAATTTGAGGTAACCTTAACCATGGATTAACCAAAAAAATTTGCTTTATTGGTAATGGATTTAAAAACTCCTCCAACCGCTGCCTATAACTACAGAATTGTCTATATTTGGCCGGAGCAAAAAGACGTAAAAGCCAACCTCTTAAACCAACTAACATCCTTTGTGAGACTTTGATTTTCTCTATCAATTCTCTTATCTCACGCATCGGCAAATTTAGTATAGGGCTGGTAAGGTTTTTGTCCCAATTTTGAAGTATTTGTTCGGCAACCTCCTTGATATCAAGCTCTAAAAGCTTCAATTCTGTATTCTTAGTTTCAGTTTTTTGCTGAACCTCTTTCCAATTCAGTAAAGAATTATAACGCTCTTTTAATTCAACCTTTTCTAACTCCTTTTTATCAAGCCAATCCTCAGGAAACGTTAGAAGCTCATTCAATTCAATTATATTAATAAGTTTGTTATGCAAACTTTGTAATCTTAATAATGAATCTTTATGTTTCAAAGCTTCACAAATATTGTTCAACTTATTCTCGACAAGTTCAAGGATGGCTATCTTGCTTTGATATTTTTCGTATCCATCATAATCGTTCCTCCATGAGGAAATCAGGTGTTCTATTTCTTCTCGTTTAATCTGTAATTCGAATTTTTCTCGGTTTTTATATATTGCCAGTATCACATCTTCAAAATAGCTCTCAAGATGCCAATTGGGAACATAACCATGAGCCAAGATAGGAATTATATAAGGCAACTTTCCTTGAAAATCATATAGATTATATTTTCTTACAGCCTGGAGAAACGTGTAACCAAGCACGCTCTGCCACTTATGTTGTTCAGGGGGAAGTCCCAGATTCTGATAAACCGGCCCCCAATAGTTTCCTTCCTGATAATACAGCCAGCCCATCCAGACAAGAAAGACAGCTATACTTAGGGACCCCTGTAAATTCAACAAAGGTTTTTTTAGCTCTCGGGCGATCAAAGCTGAAAGATGATCTATTTCGCCTTGTCTTGGTTCTAAATCACCTAAAAAACCATTATTTACTATCTTATTAAAGTATTCATCGCATGCGCTAAGGTTGTTACACTTAAGTAAACAATCAGGCATGTTCGAACCTCCAGATATATTTATTAAGGGAATCATGCTTAAACATATAATTCTAAATAAAGTATTTTCTCAGGGTCAGTTCTTGATTCTTGAATTGTTCATGTTTGGGAAATTGATGAATTGGAGAAATCTTGATATCTCTAATTAATTACTCTCTAGAGAAGTTAGTTTTCATAATTGGTTTTTCCCATTGAAGATTGGCAGCCTTCCATCCCTTCTTATCTCCTAATTTCTGGTAAATACCCCCCTCTTAAGTTTAGTTAGTTTTAATAGGTTTGCTATAAGTTACTGCAAGTTTATTTTATCACATTAATATTTATTACATTTTTTAAATAATTGAAATATAAATACTCCACAAATTATAATATCGGCAATGAGATTTAAAAAATTATTAAGCTGTGGTGTCAGTTAGCTTTGAAGGAAAAATGAATTAGCTAAACTGCTCAGG
>JAXGTM010000252.1:0-2666 GCA_040774925.1 Atribacterota bacterium
ACTTAACATAAAGTGACCACTAATAATAGTAGATAATGGACTATTAGGGTTATGAGGATATACTGGCAGATGAAATGCTTCCCCCATTGCTGCAATCTTTTTTGCCTGCAATAGCCCACAATGACATACATCTAACAGTATATAATCTAATGAATCTTTTTCCAAATAATTACGAAAGCTCCACACACTATATAAATTTTCGCCAGTCCCTATAGGTGTTTTTATTTTTTTTCTTAAACTTCTATAACTTTCAGGAGATTCATCTTGTCTTATAGGGTCTTCTAAAAATAGAATATCAAATGGTTCTAAATATTTTGATAACCTTATGGTTGTGGGAATATCTAATCTATTATTTATATCAATAATAATATCTATATTATCACCCACAACATCCCTGATGGCTTTTACTTTTTCAGCTGTTTTTATCATTGATTTATAATTTGCTATTCTGGTTGTTGAAGGTCTTTCTTGTAAATCAACTGGATGTATTTTAAGAATTTTAAATTTCTGAAATAGAATATATTGAGCTTGTTTTTTTATTCCTTCTATTGATGTATCTCCTAGGCTCCAAATTTTTCCACCCATAAATCCAGTCTGGAAACCATCACAATAATCATAATATAAAAGAATTTTTTCATTACATCTCCCTCCTAACAGATTATAAACAGGTGTCTTCAAAGCCTTTCCAACAATATCCCACAAAGCAGTTTCAATTCCTGTCATAGCCACACTACAATCTTTGCCAGAAACATAAGATGCTATATATAATTTTTGCCAAATCTTTTCAATATTAAAAGGATCTTCTCCAATTATTAATTTTGATAATTCTTTAATCGCTGAAACATGTGATTTCACTCTTACCCATTCAGTTGCGTCTCCCCAACCAATTATTCCTTTATCTGTTTTAATTTTTACAAAGGTCCAATTCTTTATTCCACCTTGGCAAATCACAGGTTTCACTTCGGTTATCTTCATAAATCTCCTCCCATTTTTCTTAATTATCTAAATCAAGAAGTTTTAACGAATCTCTATTAATAAGAGATTCAATATCTATTTCCTCAATAGACGGCAAGTTAGCTTGCCTTGCTAGTACACATACTTCAAATAATCCTTTAATTGTGCTTTCAACGGTTGTTGTTGGGTAATCAGTTCCAAAAAGAAGTTTGTCGAATACTCCATATTCTTTTGCTAGCCTCAATGAGTTGTAGAATTGCCATGGTCTATAATAGAGAGCAGAAATATCTGAATAAATATTTGGCTGTTTTCGTATCAATACTATCGTTTCTTCTTCCCATGGATGTCCTAAATGTGCAATAATCATTTTTAGGTTGGGGAAATCATGAGCAACTTCTTCAATCAAGATAGGTTGAGTATATTTTAATTTTGATTCTCTTGTATAAGTAGTTCCCATGTGAAAAAGTATAGGCAAGTTCATTTCTTGCGCTTTTTCATAAACTGGGTAAGCTATTTTGTGATCTGTCGGATTAAAGTTTTGATACATTGGTAGTAGCTTTAATCCTTTTAAACCAAGTTCTTTTTTACTTCTTTCCATCTCTTTTATACAATTTTTATCATTTGGATCTACGGACATAAACCCAATAAAACGTGACAAATCCTTTTTTACATAGTCTGCTATGAAATCATTTGGTATATAAATTCCACTAAAAGAGGCTTGGAACCCTAAAACAAATACCTTATCAGCTTTTTTTGTATCTTCAAAATGATCTTCTGGTTCAGAAATAAATTCTGCTATGGGTACACCTCTAACTCCTGAATTAGTATATTTTTCTAACAAATGTTTTTTAAGAATAATATGGGTATGAACATCTACAATCAATTCGTAATCCTCCCAATTTAAAATTATAAAATTAGGTTATAATACCTTAAATTTTTCAAACATATCTTTAATACTTTTTCCTTGTTGCAATCCCATCATAAATCCTTTTTCTTTTTCTAGTTTCTCTTCAGCCATAGCAACAACTTCATCAGCAATAGCCTGTGGAATAACAACTACACCGTCATCATCACCAAAAACAATATCACCAGGGTTTACCCATACTCCTCCACATTTAATAGGTTGATTATAACTAATTATTTCGAGCCGCCCTTTTGAATCACCTGGTGCAATACCTTTAACAAATATAGGAAATTTAATTTTCTTAATTGCTACGGTGTCTCTTGAAATACCATCAACTATTGCTCCTCTGGCACCTTTCTGCTTAGCACCAGTTGAAAGCAATTCTCCCCATAAGCCAGCTGTCATCGCCCCACTCTGGGTAGCCACCACTACATTACCTGGTTTTAAGCTATCGATAAAATCTAGTGTATTTTTATAAGGATCCTCTGGTTCCTGATAGACTGGTACAGATAAAGCAGTTGCTGCCCTTCCTACTAATTTAATATCCGGAAAAATTGGACGAATATGATAGTCCATAATGTATACATTTTCTTTGAATCCCAATTTATCATCTAAAACATCACTAATTAAGCCTGTAAACAGTTTCTCAATTCTATTAAAAAGCACACTATCTTTATCTGTACTCATAAGAGGTATCCTCCATTAAAAAATTATTTACTTATGTTTTAGTATTTATTTATATCCATACCCCGAACTTATATATCCTATTAGGTTTAACTTCCAAGGAGATACAAAAACTTATTCATTG
>JAXGTM010000253.1:0-2665 GCA_040774925.1 Atribacterota bacterium
TATCATATATAGTACAGTCTGAGCAGCTCTTCGAGAGAGAGAATCAGGTTTCAAAACATATAGTCTGTCTTTTATTATATCCAGATAAAATGAACTCAAATTTAATGTACAAAAATTATGAATGTCATGGTAAAGAGAATGAAATTCATATTGTTCATAATTTTCACTAGTTGTCTTTTTTAAGTTCTGAAACTGACTGAGAATTAGCTTATCTATTTCTTCCAGGTTTTCGTAAGGAACAGAGTCCTTTTCAACATTGAAATCATATAAGTTTCCCAGTATAAAACGAGAAGTGTTCCTGATCTTCCTATAAATCTCCACCAATTGCTGCAATATTTTCTTTGAAATCCTTATATCTTTTTTGTAATCTGAAGAAGCTACCCACAATCGCAAGATATCTGCTCCGTACTGGTCAATAACTTCCTGAGGAGGAATTACATTCCCCAGGGATTTTGACATCTTTTTACCATGTTCATCAACGATGAATCCATGGGTTAGTACTGCATTATAAGGAGCATGGTCAAAGGCTGCCACAGCTACTAAGAGTGATGTCTGGAAATATCCTCGGTGCTGGTCAGATCCTTCCAGATACAGTTCGCATGGCCAGTGCAACTCTTTTCTTTTCATGAGAACAGCTGCATGACTACATCCTGAATCAAACCAGACATCCATAATATCTTTTTCCTTTTCAAATTTTGTTCCATGACAATTGGGACACTTAAATCCTTCTGGCAGGATTTCTTTAGCACTCATAACAAACCAGGAATTTGAACCTTTCTCTTGAAAAAGTTCTTTAACAGCATTAATGGTTTCTGGTGTTACTACTATCTCTTTACATTCCTGGCAATAAAAAGCTGGAATAGGAACCCCCCATACCCTTTGCCGGGAAATACACCAGTCAGCTCTTTCTTCAACCATACTATATATCTTTTCTTTTCCCCAGCCTGGAATCCATTCAACTTTATCAATTTCTTTTAGAGATTGCTCTCTGAATTTATCAACTGAAACAAACCATTGTTCAGTTGCTCTAAATAGAATGGGGTTTCTGCAACGCCAGCAATGTGGATAGGAGTGTCTTGTTTTCCCAGCCCCTAACAAAGCTCCTGATTCTTGTAAAGCTATTATAATTTTTTTATTTCCTTCCCTATAATCTAAGCCACAAAATGGTCCGGCATTTTCATTTAATCTCCCCTTGCTATCCAATACTGATACTATCGGCAAGCCATATTTCATTCCAATCTCATTATCTTCCTGCCCATGGCCCGGTGCTGTATGAACAGCACCAGTACCCTCTTCCAGAGTAACATGTTTTCCAAGAATAATAACGGATTCTCTATCAAATAATGGGTGTTTACATTTAATGCCTTCAAAAATACTCCCAAGCTTTTCAGACAAAACTTTATACTCTTTTATACCAGTAGCTTCCATTACTTTTTCTACTAAACCAGAAGCAAGTATTAAAAGACCATGTTCAGTCTTTACCAGACTATATTTTAGATCTGGGTTAAAAGCAATAGCATAGTTACCCGGGATAGTCCATGGTGTAGTTGTCCAGATAATAACATATGTTTCTCCATGTTTTGCTTCAGGAAAAATTGAAACAATATCATCAATTACCTCAAACTTAACATAGATTGAATCACTAGTTTCATCACTATATTCGATTTCGGCAGCTGCAAGGGCTGTTTCACAAGAACCACACCAATAGACAGCTTTTAGTCCTTTATAAATGTATCCACGTTCATACATTTTTCCAAATGTTTCGATCTGAGTAGCTTCATATTCAGGCAAAAAGGTTAGATAAGGATTTTCCCAGTCTCCAATAACTCCTAACCTCTTAAATTCTTCTCTTTGAATATCAATATATTTTTCAGCATATTTTTGGCATTCTTCTCTCAAAGATACAGGATCAATATCATTTAGGGTCACTTTAAGGTCTCTGCTTACCCTATGTTCGATTGGCATACCATGTGTATCCCATCCAGGAACATAATATGAATTAAATCCTTTCATCCATTTGTGTTTAATAACAATATCTTTTAATATCTTATTATATGCTGTCCCAATATGTATATTTCCATTAGCATATGGTGGTCCATCATGTAGAATAAATTTTTTGTTATTCTGGTATTTCTCATACAGCTTTTTATTCAAATCTATATCATACCAGAATTTAAGTGTATTAGGCTCTTCTTTTGGAAGATTAGCTTTCATTGAAAAATTAGTTTTTGGCAGATTAAGTGTCGTTTTGAAATCCATAACTAACTCTCCTTCCCTTTCTAAAAGATTAAATTTTGTTATATTTCAACATTTATAAAATGTATTGTACGGAATTATCCCATATATAATTTCAAAAAATTGTCAAGTGGTAAATAAAATAAAACCTCTCGCCAGCAAAGGGCAAGAGGTCAACACTTCCTGCGGTACCACCTTAATTAATACTTATAGTCCTATTGATTATCTAACTGTTTTTACGTTTTTCAATGCCGGATACAAAGACTTCATAAGGGCTATCAGGCTTTTAGAAGAATATAGAATATCCTTCTATTTTTTGTTTTAACGGGGCAACCGTCCTGCTATACAGTGATACTATCAGCAGGGAAACAGAGGTGATTTTCAGTTATCAGCAACTTACTTGTCCTCTTATTAATATTTAAAAAATAAA
>JAXGTM010000254.1:0-2622 GCA_040774925.1 Atribacterota bacterium
CAACACCATAATGTTGTGCAAAATAAAACAAAGCAAGTGCTCCGGTCATACTTTTACTAACTGAATACACAGCATGTCGCATTTCATTTGGATATGGGTATAATCCATGACGCGTTTTAGGTGGTTGTAAATAAATCATTTCATCCATTACAACAGCTCCTATACTGGTAGGAGCATTGGTGTAAATTGTTTTATTATAATAGTCTGCAATTTTATTATCTGTATCAATTGTGGATAGTGGATAAACAGGAAGCCTGTTCGATTTAAGACGATTTCGATTTTCAATAATAGTTGGTGAATCGGAGTAGGTCCGGGGTGTATATATAGCTGGTAACATGGCACGCATATTACCAACCTGGTGGTCATTATAATCGGCAGTTTCCTGGCTGCATTGCAAGTAAACATTACTGATTATATCCTCTTTGTATATAAAAGTGGCCACGCAGTTTCTAACCTGACCTATGTAACTATCAGTTAAAATTAACGGAAAGGATGCCCGGCACCAATCTCCATCTTCTTCTTCATGCCAAACTTTTCCGGTTCCGACAATTACATTCCAGGAGTCTTCGGTTTGAAGACTATTAGCAAGTATTTCTTTTTGAATGGGAATCAATTCTTCATCATTACTTATAAAATCTATAGTAATTGCCGGAAAGATGTTTTCCCCGGGATAATAAGCTCTTTCAATCGGATATATTATTTCAGTTTTATCGAATGATATGGCACCAGAGAACTGGCAGTTAGCAGGTTGTGCCCATTCCGGTCTGGCAAAAAAGCTCATATCGATTAAAGAAAGTACATCTTCAACTAACAAATGTTCAACAGTTATCTGATTCCTCGGTTGTGTTAATTTTACGCCGTTCCATGATTCAGGCTCTTTGTCACAGGAATTCATAAGTAAAACAGCATATAGAATTAAAGAAAATATTTTCATAAAGCGCATAGATTTCTCAAATTAATTAGTCCAACTTTTCTGCTACATGCCATAAATCAAAGTCGCTATAATGTTCCGGTGAGTTACCACAATGCACAATGATAATTTCCTTGTCAGGAATAACATATATATTTTGCCCTAAGTTACCTGAAGCTGCAAATTGAAAACTGGAATCACAGTTTGCATGCCCCCACCACTGATAACTATAATAAACATGTTTACAACTATCACCAAACCATTCGGGATAGATATTACGTGGTATCGATTTCTTTTCTCTTGTTGATTCTAACACCCATTTTTTTGAGATAATTTGCTCTCCATTCCAGTTGCCTTCCTCAAGGAAAAGGCGTCCAAATCGCGCATAATCAATTGCCCTTGCTATTAAACGGCTGGGCATGTATTCAAATCCCGATTTTTTATTGTCGGTAGAAAATAACGCATCGTACTCCATTATTTTTGTCCATAATTTTTCTTCAAGATATTCCGATACCGTTTTGTTAGATGCCCTTTCAATTATTAATCCTAAATAACTTGTGTTGTAATTGCAATATTCAAAAGTCCCACCAGGGTCTGTTTCTACATCAACCTTTTTTAATAAAAGTTTTCGAACGTTAGGATGGTAGTACCCTATTGCTTCATCATGCCAGGGGGCATGAATATTAGTCCCAGGAAGAAAGCTCTTGTTGTATGCAAGTCCTGACCGCATTTCTAATAAATTCCTGATAGTAATTTTTCCAAACCTTACATCTCTGTGCACAAGCTCCGGAATATACTTCGTCATAGAATCTTCAATGTCCGAAATAAAACCATCATCAATGGCTGCGCCGATTAAAAAGGAAATAAACGATTTTGCCATTGACTGTGAATGGAAATAGGAATCCCTGGTAAATCCATTAAAATACCTCTCATATAAAACACTGTCCCTCCGAATGAAAATCAGTGCCGTGGTTTGCGATTTTTCTGCCCATTCCTCAAAAGTATTAACACCTGAGCCAGCTACCCTGTCTTTAAATAATTCTTCAACAAAAGCCGAATCAGGACTTTTTATGAATTTAAAAGTACTGTCGGAACCTTTTATGGCCCTGTTTTCGTAAAGCTGGTAATCATAAACATCAGCTACATTTTGTGTAATCAACCGATACACGTATTGCGGTGAAAATTTAATAGTCAAAATAGCCACACCAAGAACCAGAATTATAACAAGTGCTAATACAATTATTTTAATGGTTTTCTTCATAATCTATTATGTAGTTTTTTTACGGATGATTTTCGGAATCCACGGTATATTAACCAGAAAGCCAATAACATCTCCGCCAAGGTCATTGGTAAGGCCAGGATACTCTCTATTAAGCTTATCACCTCAGTGTTGAATAAATTTAATTGTTGTGCAGTATGAATAAATGTATAACTAATGCCACCTAGGTATAATAAATAGCCTAATATCCAATGTACAGATTTTGATTTAACTGACAAATATCCCAATCCGATTAGATGTAATCCAAATACAATAAGACCTATTGACCATAGTTTTTCAAATAGTAGTAAATGCGCATAAGATTCTGATATGATAAGTTCGTTTGATAATGGATTATTAATTGATAAAATTGGAATTATTTTGAATAAATGGATGATTGCAAACCCCAGTATTAAAGTATAAACAATTCTAATGGTAGCAGTTATTAATGATA
>JAXGTM010000255.1:0-2614 GCA_040774925.1 Atribacterota bacterium
GAACAACAGGAAAAATACTATTGGATGGCAAAATCTTATTATTTAATTGGTATATTAGAAAAAGATGATAATAATCATAAAAAAGCTGAAGAATTTTTTACTTTCGGCAAGGAATCTATATCAAAGGCCTTAGAATATGGTGATTTCAGTGATGGGCTTCGTCTAATGGCAGATTTAGAAGGTCAATTAATTATTTACCGGGATCTTTATTATAAAACCAAATATGGACCGCCAATCAGAAGTATGATTGTCAAAGCCATAGAATTAGACCCTGGTAATAAAAATGCATATCTTTCTTTAGCCATGTATTATCGGGATGCACCATTAATAGCCGGGGGAGATTTAAAAAAAAGTAAATCGACCCTGAAGAAAATGGTTGAAAATGTATCAGATGATCGATTAGATCTGTTTTCTTTATATCTCTGGATTGAAACAGCATGGGCTAATAATGATAATAATTTAGAAAAAGTGACAAACTATATTTCCATGCTGGATTTATTTTCAAATAGTACAGAGATAGACCTTATGGCTGAAAGAATTAAAAGTAAATATACAGGCAATAAATAGCCGTTACTTTATTTTGTATAACAGAAGGAGAATAGAAAATATAATGTTTGTAGTTACAGGTGCAGCAGGGCATTTGGGAAATGTATTAGTACGTGAATTGCTTAGTAAAGGCAAAGCAGTCAGAGCAGTTATACTGCCTGGAGAGGATATATCTTCTCTTGAAGACCTGGATTTAGAAAGGGTTGAAGGAAATGTTCTGGATACGCATTCTTTGAGAAAAGCTTTCCAGGGAGCTGAAGCGGTTTTTCATTGTGCGGGAATCATATCGATTACACCCGGTCAACAAAAACAACTGTTTCAAGTAAATGTTTTAGGAACTAAAAATGTCGTTGATATCTGCCTGGAGGAAGGAGTAAAGAAATTAATTCACATAAGTTCTATACATGCACTTTCTGAACCAGCTAAAGGTACTCCAATTACCGAAGAAAGACCTTTCGATCCGGACAATCTACTCGGAGACTATTCTCGTTCAAAAGCTATGGGCTCTTTGGAAGTTCTTAAAGGTGTAGAAGATGGATTGAATGCTGTCATCATCTGCCCTACCGGAATCATCGGTCCTTATGATTATAGATTATCAGAAATGGGTAAATTGATTGTTAGCTACATGCATGGAAAATTAAAGGCATTTGTAGAAGGCGCCTACGATTTTGTCGATGTTAGAGATGTTGCTAAAGGCATTATATTGGCATATGAAAATGGCAAGAAGGGAGAATGCTATATTATGTCCGGACAACAAATAAGTGTAATAGAAATATTAAAATTTTTAGAAGAAATAACTAAAATTAAAGCTCCTTCTTTTAAAGCACCATATCAAGTAGCACGAATTTTCGGTTTTTTAAATGGGTGGTACTGTAATATTTTTAAAGGTAGACCTTTATTCACTCCTTATTCCATAGATGTATTGCTGGGGAATTCCTCAGTATCTTCGGAGAAAGCAAAAACGATTCTGGGCTATTCTGCCCGTTCTATCTATGAATCGATATTTGATTCATTACAATGGTTTAAAGAAAAAGGAATAGTATAAAAATAATAGAATTGTAAACATTTATTAAAATTATTTGACATCCCCCCAGTTTTTTAGTAAAATTCATAGAAATTTATAAATACAGTTTCAAAAATTTAGAAGACCATTAGACAGAATTAAGGACTCAAGAGAGCCAGGTGAAGGTGTGAGCTGGCAGCCCTTTTATGTTGAAGATCACTTCTATTACAATGTTAGATTCCTTTGTGCAATCTAGCCGTATCATTGATACGTTATATTAATTGAGCGATATAGAGAAATAAAATTCTCTTTATCGAATTAGGGTGGTACCACGAACCCTTCGTCCCTATTCTAATCATTCTGATTAAGATGGGAAACGAAGGGTTTTTTTAATTTATGGGAGTATGCCTAGGGTTCCGTTTAAATAAAAAGTCTGGACCAAGTGGCATAAAGTGTATTTTTAAAAATACATTACACCGTGGGTAAAAAAGGCCCCAGCGGATAGGTCCCTATTCAGGATAAAGACACTATCTCTGGGGTTATTTTATAACTTATATAAATATCTATTAAAGATTTTAAACGAATATAATACTATTAATATTTTTAAAGGAGGGATGAATATGAAACTAAGTGGCACAGAAATTGTGGTGGAATGCCTGAAAAGGGAGAATGTTGAGGTGGTTTTTGGCATTCCTGGAGGCGCTATTATGCCTCTTTATGATACCATTTACCAGAAAGCCTCCTTTACCCATCTTCTGACCAAACATGAACAGGGTGCAATTCATGCTGCTGACGGTTATGCCAGAGCAACGGGAAAGGTCGGTGTGTGTTTTGCTACTTCCGGTCCAGGAGCTACTAATCTGGTAACCGGACTTGCTAATGCTTATCTGGATTCTATTCCAATTGTTGCTTTTACCGGACAGGTTATATCTCCATTTATTGGTACAGATGCCTTTCAAGAGGTAGACATTACCGGCATCACCCTGCCCATTACTAAAAATAATTATCTGGTAATGGATGTAAAAGACCTTGCCTCCACAATTAAAGAGGCATTTTATCTCGCCA
>JAXGTM010000256.1:0-2584 GCA_040774925.1 Atribacterota bacterium
TAATCACTTGTTTTTTTGTAGCCCTTATCGATTACCATGAAATTGCTAAAATAGCTTTACCATTTTATGTCCTATCGCTAATCTTATTAATATACGTACTTATTGGAGGAAAAGATACGGGGGGTTCTCGACGCTGGATACAATTATTAGGGTACGAATTTCAACCTGCAGAATTAGGTAAAATTGCCCTAATTATTTTTATTGCTGATTTTTTAAATAGACAAAAGAATAGGTTTTCTAGTCTGTTATATTTCTTATTTCCGCTATTATTTACAGTAATATATATGTTACTAATTTATAGACAGCCAGATTTAGGAACTGCAATTGTCTATTTTGGGATAACAATATTTATGATTTTTATTGCTGGAATTAGTTGGAAATATATTCTAACAACATCTATAGCATTTATATCGCTCTTTCCAATAGTATGGTCTTTTTTGAAAGATTATCAAAAAAGTAGATTATTACTTTTCATTAATCCGGAAAAAGATCCATTGGGAGCGGGCTATAATATTATTCAATCCAAAGTGGCAATAGGTTCTGGTGGTCTCTTTGGAAAAGGGCTGTTCGGAGGAATTCAAAGCCAGTTGAAGTTTTTACCGGCACAGCATACTGATTTTGTTTTTGCCGTAATAGGAGAAGAGCTTGGTTTTGCTGGAGCTATATTGCTTATATCGTTGTATTTTTTACTATTATGGAAAGGGATAAAAATTGCGCAGGAAGCTCCCGATCTATTGGGAATGTTTTTGGCAACAGGGGTTACCGCATTTTTATTCGTTCACATTTTTGTAAATATTGGTATGTCTATGGGGTTGATGCCAGCAACTGGATTACCATTACCTTTTATTAGCCATGGAGGCACTTTCATGTTGACAAACTTTATAGGTATTGGTTTATTGATGAATATTTACATAAGAAGTAAATTTATTTAAAAATAAACAAAAGGTATGGTGGCTTTAAAATTAATAATAACAAAGAAATAATCGAAAAAAAATTAAAGAATATAATAATAACTAAATTATTAAAAAAAGTAGAAAAACCGGGACGTTACACTGGGGGAGAATATAACGAGATAATTAAAAAAAATGACCACAGGTTAGTTAAAATAGCACTGGCTTTTCCAGATTTGTATGAAATAGGAATGAGCCACCTTGGTTTAAAAATACTTTACAATATAATTAATAAACGTGAAGATTCTTGGGCTGAGAGAGTGTTTTCTCCAGCTGATGATTTAGAAAAATATTTGGTTAATGACAGGATTACCTTATTTTCTTTAGAAAGTTTTCGTCCACTAAATGAGTTTGACATTGTAGGTTTTAGCTTGCAGTATGAGATGAGCTATACTAATATTCTGAATATATTACGGTTAGGAAAAATACCTTTACGGTCTAATTTACGAGATTCAACAAAACCCTTAATAATAGCAGGTGGACCATCAGCTTTTAACCCGGAGCCATTAGCAGAGTTCATTGATTTGTTTGTCATAGGGGATGGCGAAGTGGTTATTAATGAAATAATTGATATTTATAAAAGCTGGTCAATTAAAGAAGGGAAAAAAGATAAAAAGGAACTTTTATTTGATCTTGTGGAGCTTGAAGGAATTTATATTCCAAGTTTCTATCAGGTAAAATATAATAAAGATGGAAAAATTAAAAATTTTCACAAGATTGAAGAAAAAGCACCTCTAAAAATTAAAAAAAGAGTTTTACCGAACTTGGAGGAGATATCCTTTCCAATAGATATTATTGTACCAAATATCGATATTGTTCATAATAGGATTGCTTTAGAAATTTTTAGAGGGTGCACTAGAGGTTGTAGATTTTGTCAGGCTGGCATTATATATCGTCCAGTTAGGGAACGAACAGCTCAATGCTTGCTAGATTTAGCAAAGAATAGTTTTAAAAAAACAGGATATGAGGAGATATCTCTTTCTTCTTTGAGCTCTAGTGATTACAGCCAAATTGATTATTTAACAAAGGAAATGGTTAATTGTTTTAAAGAATGCGGTGTGGGCATTTCTCTTCCATCTTTGAGAATTGATAATTTTTCAATAAATCTGGCAGATCAAACACAAAAAGTGAGAAAGACTGGTCTAACATTTGCTCCTGAAGTTGGCTCTGATAGAATGAGTAAAATTATTAATAAAAATGTTAACGAAAATGATCTATTTCGCACTGTTAAGAATGCTCTTGAGATGGGATGGAGAAGAATAAAATTATATTTTATGATTGGCTTGCCATTTGAAACATGTAATGGCATAGAAGGAATTGTATCTCTTATTAGAAAGGTAGAAAAGATTGGCAAAGACAAAGTTGGTAAAAAATTTTCATTGAATATTAGCATTAATGCGTTGGTTCCAAAACCACATACACCGTTCCAATGGTTCGGACAAGAAAAAAAAGATAAGTTAGAAGAAAAATTCAACTACATTTTTAATAAAGTTAAAAGCAATCAGGTGTCAGTTAGCTATTCAGATACAAAATTAACATTATTAGAAGCAGTATTTTCACGTGGGGATAGAAGGTTAGCTGATGTCTTAGAGGAAGCAGCTAATAAAGGATGCAAATTCGATTCTTGGCAGGAA
>JAXGTM010000257.1:0-2566 GCA_040774925.1 Atribacterota bacterium
ATCCCAATCAATTTCAACGCATTCCACCAAGCAATAACCAGAGCTTCGGTAACTGAATTCACCGCTTTTATCACTAATTCTTTAATTGTAAGAAGTGGGGCGGTCCGCAACTGGTCGATTATTCCTACCTGATAGGCATATGTCTGGCTGTAGATAACACGGTAAGCTGTAAAGCCGATAAACAGAATTAAGTAAGGAACCCAGTGTTGAAATGCCTTAATGAGGGAATTTTTGAGATTGTTTGGTTCTTTCTTGTTAATAACCAAAAACAAGAAAATCGGTCGGAATAACTCCATGCCATAAAAATTTTCATGAGGTACTATACCAATTGCTAAGCATAATAATGCTAACAAATTCCATAAAACACACAAATTAGGTCCATTTTTAATTTCCAATCCTCTTACCATAAAATAATAAGATAAAAAATAAAATGTTAGAAATATATAGAAAAACGAATACATAATTGCAAACCAGTGGAATTTAAAACCAGGGTAAACAGCAAAAATTATTGCTGCCCACTTCCAGAGAGTTTTGTGTTCCGGAAAAGCTTTATTCAAGACTATCCAGAAACTGCAAGTAGCGATCCAGCGCATGATTAGTGCAAAAATTGACCAACCCACAGCTGATTCCTGAAAAATGGACATTAATAACATGTAAGGATAAGATTCAAATGGTCGGTCTTTTGAAAAGTAAAGCAAAAACCCCGAACTTCCTAATTTTTCCTTAAAAAGAATGATGTACCAATCATCCAAGTAGAAACCTTGTTTGAATGTTAGTAAACCATAAGCAAGAATGATCAAGGCTAATAAAATAATAGGAAAAGTTTTATCGTTATAAAGATTTAGGGACTTATCGCTCTTTTTAACTAAGCTACCTGTGTCATTTTTTGACAGAACTTTCATAATTAGTCTCTAACTAACTTTTTAGGTTCATCGAAATAAATACATATTTGATATCTTGGTTTTCCTGGGTAATATATTTCTATGCACATTATAAATTAAATCTCTTGCCATGACCACTATAATTGCAAAATAAACTATAGCAAGAATTCGATAATCAATTAAAGGGCCGAATTTAAATAGATATAGGATATATCCGTTCAAGCTAATAAACCAAATTGATAAGGGCACATAAGGACGATCTTTTCGAATAAAGGTATAGATTACGGCAATCATATCTCCTGAAAAAAGATAACGTTCATGCATTGAGGGCAATGTATATACACAAATCATTACTGTGAGTAAACTCACTTCAATCAAGCTCGAATCTTGAAGAATGATGTGTGTAGATTTAAGAATAACAGAATATAGACTTATTAATATAGCAACTGTCAAGAGAATTCCAGGTACAGCAAATTGCCGATAAAGGTCAGGAAGAAAATTATACATATTTGGGAAATTGAGCACTGTCATTTGATGGGTTTGCATTTGATTTATATAAATATTGAGTATCTCATCAATCGGTTTTCCTATGATGATTGCAGGGAGACTGATGAGAAAAAACGTAACTGGAATAAAAAGGAAATGAAGCAAGCTAAAATTTTTGTTCTTAAAATAAAGCAACAAAAGGACAGGTAAGAAAAATATTGCTTGGAGCTTGAAGGAGAACGCAATTCCAAATCCGATTAATGCCAAAGGATATTTTTCTTTGATCAGAAAATAAAGAGTTATAAGCAAGAAACAAGTGTAAATTGAATCGCATTGACCCCAGGCAGCACTATTGAGAATTGAGGTAGGAATCAACAGCGCAGTTGCATATGCTAATAAAGGAATTATACTCCGTTTACGATAACCGCCCAATTCGCGTACGGTCAACATAACGAAAACAGCACTAACGAAGTCAAAAAAAACTGAAACAACTTTAATTTTTGCTAAATATGACGCTGGTAAATATGTCAAGAAAGCTAAAATATATAGATAAGCTACCGGATAGTTAGCGTTTGGAGGTCCAGAAGCAATGCCAGCAAAACCACCATTTGATTCAAGGTATTCAGACCAAGGCAAGAGGAATTTTTGATAATCTTGAGTAACCCAACCCCGAAATTCATTTCTTATAAATAATGCTAAAAGAGAAATAATAATGAAGTATATTATATTTATATTATTATTAATAAAATATAATATCATACTATCGATTTTTGTATTTTTGGTCTTCATTATTCTCCTGTAAAGTAAGAAAATTTTTTATTAAGAAGAACACATTAAAAATAAAATTAATTATTATGAACTAGTTTTGCATCTGTCACATGTTTACTTTAGTCAAGTCTATACTCCTTAGATCAAATAATTTTACTATAAGGAGATTAATATCGATAGGAATAAAACAATCGTAACAAGTCAGCTCCAAAAAAGCCAGCAAATCGCCTCTGCCACAACCGACCTCCAGGACAGTACTCCTTGCCGGGATGATAGAGCGATACGTTGCATTCAGCCGGCGGTGGTAATAAGAGCTCCAGCGAACCTTTTTCGCTTCTTTGGCAGCAATTCGATTCCACAGCGCTTGGCGTTCACGCGTGAACCTCTGATAAGCCTCGTCACGAGCATTAAAATAACTATCCAAATTGAAA
>JAXGTM010000258.1:0-2532 GCA_040774925.1 Atribacterota bacterium
AAATAAAATTTTGATTTTTTATTTATGAGAGGGTGACATGTATTGGTATTCATTTCTAAAATAGAAAATAAGAAAATAAAATTCAACAACAATGGATTTTCAATGATTGAAGTTATTGTTGTAATTGCAATTGCTGGTTTCGCAATATTTGCCCTCTCTTCTCTTTTTTTAGGAACCAACCTTACCAAAAACGCCAACGAAAATTTATTATCTGCAAGCAATTTAGCCGCAGATGTCATGGAACATCTAAAAAAAACAAGTATTAATTCTTATAGTCGATTCGAAGATTTGCTAGAAACTGCCAACAGTCAAACCGTTGATTTTAATGACATTTTTAGCGAAGGGGCTTTGCACGCTAATTTATATGATGACACTCCTCCGTCTTCAATCAATACATTACCAAATTCAATAAACTTATCGCATATTTATTTTGAAGTATTAAATAGAGACCACAATAATAAAGCCAATAAGATTTTGATAAAAGTAGTTGTTAAATGGAAAGAGATCTCAAGAAAGCAAAACACTGAACAGGAATATTCTGCAGCTACGTACATATTTAAAAATGGTTTAGGTTATTTTCTTAAATGATTCTAAACTTTTAACCTTTAAATTTCAGAATTCTACCACTTCTTTCTATAAATAATAAGAATGAGGGAGGCTTTCGAGCATTTTTGTTTAAAGATAATTTTTTTTCACAAAAAAAAGAAACGACTAAAAAAGGAATAATCAATGAAGGCGGTTTTATGCTTCTTGAGGTAGTTATAGTTATCGTCATCACGGTTCTGCTAATGACCACCTTATATCATTTTTTTGGTTTTATGAATAAAAAAAGCAGGTCTCAAATAACCGAGCAAGTTTTATCCGATAATATTAATAACTTCTTTCAAGCATTTTCCAAAGACTTTAGAACTGCTCAATACATTACATTTAATAACTCGAATGAAATTTATATTGTTAACCAACACAATCAACCCATTACATATACATTTTTAAATGATAGTATTGAAAAAAATAATGTAAAAATAATTGATGGTATTACCAATTCCAATATTGTTTACGATACCGGAAATAACCGCAAAATATCAATTTCTTTATCAACTTCTTATGATAACTTCACCACCTCAATAATTAGAAGGAATCCACCCTCTCCTGATGAATAAATTAAACATCAAATTCACTTATTGGAGTGAAAACAATGAATAACTTTAAAAATGACCAAGGTGCCATTTTAATAACGGTGATTTCCCTGATTGCTATTATTGCCCTCATAGTTGGTGCCGGTTCTACTCTGGTTATATCTGGAAATAGAAAAGTCCATAGCACATCAAATAAAATTCAAGCTCGATATATAGCAGAAGCGGGAATTGAAGAGGTCATTTCAAATCCCTTTTTAATTAATAAAGTTTTAAAATCCATTAATCTTTTTTCCCATGATCCAAGCAATCCAACTCCATCCCCCTCCTTGGTATCATTAATTAATGAATCTTTCCCATTAAACCTCGAAAATAATAAAACTGGAGAATATTCTGTAGTAGGTAAAGTCGACCCTCACTCTATAATTTATTCCAATAGCGTTCCACAAGAAGTAAAAATTGACATTACGTCTACTGGTACATTAATAAACTCAAAAAATGAACCAATCTCTACAAAGATAATAACTTGTAAAATGAGGGTTGATTTAGTTACTCTTTATAATATAGGACTAAAAAATGCTATAGCTACTAGCAATAGTTTAACCTCTGGCAAGGTTTATATTGAGTTAGATTCTGGGGTAACTAGTCCAGCAGATGTTTATAGCGATGCAAACATAACAAATATAGCTGGTACAATTCCAGGCTCAATCTACGCAAGAGGAGGTGAAATAGTTGTCGACAATAATGCAATTGTAACAGGAGATGTTATAGCATCAGGTAGAATACAATTAAATAATAATGTCCGAGTTGGTGGAAAAGTTGTTTCTGCAACAAGTTATGTTGATGTTAATAACAATGTATCAGTTGCAGGTGATACAGTTGGTTATGGTGTCGATAAAAAAGGAAACTCAGTGAATTTGGTTAACTCAGATGTTCACGATGTTTACACAAAGAATGGAGAAAGCAGCTTTACCCAAAAAAATTCAACTTACAGTACACCTATTAAAATTTTACCAGTTGAACCAAATTATCCAACTGAATACCCAGTACCAGAGGAAAATCTTACCGTCATAACCGATGAAATAAGGGATTTATGGATAAATCAAGCGCAAAGTGGAAATATAATAAATGGCGATTACTATTTAACAACTAACCAATCAGAATCTATTTCAACAAATACCTTTATTGACGGAAACCTAATACTCGAAAATAATGCGATATTAAATGTTGCCAACGACGCATTAATATTTATAACTGGATACATCCAAATTGAAAATAATGCAGTTGTCAATGTTGAAAATAATGCAGTTGTCAATCTTGTTACCGATAATTATTTTATAATTAAAAATAATTCAATTCCAACTTCGATATCACTTATTGCTTTGGGGAGCACAACAGA
>JAXGTM010000259.1:0-2511 GCA_040774925.1 Atribacterota bacterium
AAAAGTTATCAGTGCTTGCTCTAGAAAAGCTCTCATATTTATTTTCAAGAAAAACATTACAATTTAGAGTTGAACGGCTTTTAAACATGTCATAATCTTTCCTTGGAAAAAAATCTGATATATCAACATGCCCGGCTTGGTGCTTTTCATAATAAGTGCAAAGGGCAAGAAAAGCTGCAGCTATTTGCGTTCTATTGGTATGTTTAATTATACTGTTATTCCTTAATAATTGGATCAATTCCTTTATATGCGTTTCTCCAAAACGATATTTAAATTCGTCGTGTAAGAATCCTTTTTCAATGCTATGATAGTTTAGTATTATTTGAGCCTCAATTTTATTGAAACTGTTTTTCTTAAAAACCATGCTATGTCTATAAAATAGTAGGCCGTCATACAAAAAGTTGGTTATTAAGTCCAAAACATTTTTAATGAATTGCTTTAATTTACTTAGTTTTTGGTAAGCAAAACCGCCAAAAGCCCATTTAATGAATCTTCTCATTATTATCGAAGTTATCGTAGAACCATGAATTTTTATAATTAGCTAATTTTTTAATTATACTTAGGAAATATAACCTCTCTATTTTATTTAAACCATATATATAAACTGCGAAGGGAGCACTTAAAAAGGCAGCACTTGTTACCAAAATAAATTTTGTGACAGATTCTTCCAAAATTAAATTAACACAAAGTGGGAGAATCAATGCCACAGATACCACCAAAATACATCTAAATAATACTTTGCTTAGAAAGTCCTTAATATTTATTTTGACTAGTCCACGCAGGATTAATAATCTTGCATATAATGCTGCCATTGAAATTACTATACTTATATAAATAGTAACCTGCGGTGGATGCCCTAGCTTAATAAATAAGTAAGATAAAGGTAGAATTAGCAACAATAGACCTCCAACAACTCCTTGGTATATTTTTATTTTTCCAGAAGCTTGTGCAGCAGTCATTAATGGACCTGATATGCTATCTATTAAAATATTTATAATAACCAACTGCGTAAATATAACTGCGTATTCTGGGACTATCTTCAACCATAACCTGAGAATAGTCTCTGTTTCCAATAAGATTGGCAATGATAAAATGAATATCAAAAAAAAAGAGTATTTGGCGCCCTGAAGAATAAGCTGATGCATGTACCTTATATCACCTAAAGCAAAAGATTTAATGATCTGTGGATTCATTGCCATTTGAAAATTCTGAACAAAACCATTAACAGCACCCATCACCTGATAAGCGATTCCCCTAGCTGCATTAACAACAGGCCCAAAGAAAATATTTAATAGGATATTAACCCCTTGACCATGCAAAACCCCTGCAGCATTCCCCCAAAGGTTCCATCCTGCATAATTGAAAAGGGTATAAAACAAGGTTCTATCCCAGAACAATTGATATTTGGTTTCTAAAAGATTCCTTTTACAATAGATTCCATATATTATCCTTATGAACAGTGAAACAAGAAATATTAAGACAGCATAAAACTTAAGCTTATCAAATCCAAACCATTGAAGCATGAATACAACCAGCAGTTTCAGAGAGACTTCAATAATGCTTACCCAGGCATAAATATTCATCCTCTCATGCGCAATGATGGTAGCATTATACGGAACACTAACCACGTTTACCATAAATGCCAAAACAGAAAACTGATATACCCAGTTGGCAGCAGCCATCCGCTCAGCAGGAATTGTCAACTGTGTATTAACAAACCATAGTCCGACAGTTTCACCAAGCAAAAGTATTAGAAGAGCAATAATAAGATGAATATTTAAGCTCATGCTGAATACTCTTCCTAATTGTAAGTAATTCTTCATCCCAAGTTCAAATGATAAAAATCGTTGTGTTGCGGAAGCCATGGAGCTGTTCAGGAACCCAAACATGGTAATAAGTCCTCCTACAACATTGTATATACCAAAATCCGTGACTCCGAGCGTATTAAGAACAATCCTTGAAGTATAAAGAGATACTGCCATAGTTATCAGCATCCTAAAATACAACATGCTGGTGTTTTTGGCTATTCTCCTATTGGATTCTGAGGACATTAAGTTCTTGAGGTATTATTGAAGAGAAATTTACAGGATAGCCTGTCAATCTCTTGACTTTTTTAAATGCTAATATTAATTTTATGATTGTGAAAGTTGAACTCTAAATCATAATGTGATGAAGTCAAAATTCCTAACCCTCAATTGGATAGATCTTTCACGAGGTCTTCTGATCGCATTCCTGACCGGAGTGATTTCCGGTATAATCAATATCCTTGACACCGGGGTGGCGTTTACATGGGTGACTCTGCGTCCTGTTCTTATTGCGGGAATATCTGCCGCGTTATCTTACCTGCTTAAATGCCTGGCAACAAACTCACAGGACCAGATGTTCAAGCGCGAGCCTGTCTATCCCTAAAGTCCGAAATTGCCGGTGTCGATCCATCGCATGTCGAGTATCGACCAGAAGTCGAGCGCCAGTCCATTCAGGACATAGTCATATGGCAGCCACCCGTAGCCG
>JAXGTM010000260.1:0-2503 GCA_040774925.1 Atribacterota bacterium
GGTAGTTGATTGAGATATATAACTGAGGAGATATACTTTTTGTCTAGTCTTTTAGGTATATCTTACTAAACAAGATTAGATATGTTTGTATATGGTACTAGATGATACTTTTGGACATGGGTTCAATTCCCATCGTCTCCACCATCTCCTAATTAATAGTGATGAGAATTAGAAACGAGTAGTAACATCGTCTTGTTTTCGCTTTTCTAAAAATAAAAGTTATGATACAATAATAAGGTCTTATATCGACTCTGTCCCACGACATAAGACATCATTACGGTGTTCTATGAGTAAAAATTTAAGCAAATATATTAACACTATTATTGCTGGTGACTGTCTAGCAAACCTATCACTAATCCCTGACAATTCTATTAACTTGATTTTTGCTGATCCACCATATTGGATGCAAACTGAAGGCGAACTATTACGTACAGACGGTTCAAAATTTGATGGTGTTAAAGATAAATGGGATAAGTTTAATACATATAAAGACTACGACGATTTTAGCGAAAAATGGCTACGAGAGTGTAGACGAATATTAAAGCCAGATGGAGCTATTTGGGTGATTGGCTCTTTTCAAAATATCTATCGTCTGGGTTATATCATGCAGAATCTCGGTTTTTGGATTCTTAACGATCTTGTTTGGTCAAAACCTAATGCTGTGCCAAATTTTAGTGGTACAAGATATCAAAACTCTCACGAAACTTTACTCTGGTGCTCTAAAGATCAAAAATCAAAATACACTTTTAATTACAAGACGATGAAGCACCTTAATGGTGGTAAACAGGATAAAAGCATCTGGGATATTGGTATTTGTATTGGTGGTGAACGATTAAAAGATAAAAACGGCAAGAAACTACATTCAACACAAAAGCCAGAAAAACTACTCTATAAAATAATTCTTTCTACGAGCAAGCCAAATGATGTTGTTTTAGATCCATTTTTTGGCTCTGGAACTACTGGTGCGGTTGCAAAACTACTTGGCCGTAATTATATCGGCTTTGAAATGGAGGAAAAATATATTAAGGCTGCCGAAAAGCGCATAAAACAAGTCAAGGTTGATGATTCTGATATTCATAATTTAGTTCTAGAAGTTAAACCACCAAGAGTTAGTATAAAACAATTAATAGAAAGTGGGCTTTTGAAAACTGGTGAACAACTCTATAACAAAAAAGGTGACAAAATTGCAGTTTTAACAAGCGACGGCTATGCCAATGACGGACAAGATGTTTTATCGATTCACAAGATGTCGGCAAAACACCTCAATCGAACAAATAATAATGGTTGGGATTATTTTTATTTTAAGAAAAGTAAAAAACTAAAACCAATAAATAATTTAAGATATGAATATTCCAAAAAAAATGAACGATGAAGTAAAAATACTTATAAACAAGGTTGTTAAAAATATCTTGATGAAAATGGGTAGTCAAGAAACTATTAAGAAACTTGATGATAAACATACAAAGAAAATACATTTTATTCCGAAATCTTATCGTATTTTTGGTGGCATACTGCAGTCTATGAATATTCAATTAGGTAATTTTATTGAAGAACTAATGTCACTTCTTATTGAAAACGAAGAAGAATATGAAATAGTTGCTGAATATTCAGGCAAAAAGAGTAGTGCTTTTGTGCTTTCAAACAATAATGAAAGTAGAATAGATAACTACATCAGTAAATGTCAGTTAGAGCCAGAAGGATATTGTATTACCGAGTTTCCAAAATTACAGCAAAGTATTTTAGAAGACACTGATATAAAACAAAACACTTTTAAGCATGATATAGATCTATTATTTAAGAATAAAACAACAGGTACATATTATTATTTGGAAATCAAATATAATGATGACCACGATACAGGTAAATTTGTCGATATAAACCGCAAATTTATCAAAACATATGCATATTTAGTAAAAGAGCTAGGTATAACAGACAGAAATGGCTTAGTACCCATTTTATTTTTCTTTAATAATAAGAAAATGAAAAACAATCCATATATTCCTGAATCTACGAATATACGACGAGGAGAGAGATTTTTCAGTGAGTTTTTATCAAATATCAATTATGATGACTTGAATAATTATATGACGAGCTTAAGTGAAAGCAACGAAACAAAAAAGATGTTTGATAATCTTTACGATAAAGTTATTAAGTAGTAATCTTTTAGTTCTCACTATTACTAATATGGTAAAATAAGTTCTACTGGTGTTATATAATCGCACCAGGTAAAGATTTAAATATATTTTTCAATGCAACCTAAAAAGAACTCTATCCTAAAAAACTCTTCCATATGATTATAGAATACGCCTCTAAAAGAGGTGAAATAGAGGATATAGATATAATTGAATCTATTAAAAAATATACACCAATATTCTTCCTCATAGGTAACTATTCATGGGATTTTGACCCAGGATCTAAACATTGGAAAGAACTAATAGAAAGGTATAAAAAAGGAGAGAATATGGTAGATGTAGCATATGAATTACATGTATGAAACTATCAA
>JAXGTM010000261.1:0-2495 GCA_040774925.1 Atribacterota bacterium
AGTAATTATTTTTTCTTTTAACCTTTTATATCTTTGTAACAATTTTATGGATATATAAAGACAAGATAGACTTTCATGGTACAATAATTATCAATTTAATGCTTTTATACTTGATTTTTTGAATTGTTTTGCTTATACTATCATTCGATAATATAGTAGTAGCTATTATTAGTAGCTATTATTAAAAAGTATTATATTTTTGAAAAAAACAATGAAAAATAAACTGACAAAAGAAGAAAGACAAAACCGAATACAAGAAATAATTATAAATGATCCTTTTCTTTCTGATGAACAGTTAGCGAAAATGTTTCTTGTGAGCATTCAAACTATTAGATTAGACAGGCTAGAACTGGGGATTCCAGAGATGAGAAAAAGAGTTATCAGACTAGCTCAAGATGCCTCTTCTAAAGTGAAAGCTCTAACCAGGAATGAGATCATTGGAAACCTTATCGATATAGATTTGGGGAAAAGTGGTATTTCAACATTGCATACCACAAAAGAAATGGCATTTGGGAAGAATAATTTAGTTAGGAGTCATTACATTTTTTCTTTAGCCGATTCTTTGGCAATGGCGATAATTGATTCTGATGTAGTGTTGACAGGTATAGCCCGCTTAAGATATAAAAGTCCAGTATATGCAGGACAATTATTGGTTGCTAAAGCGAGAATCGCTTCAAAAAAAAGCAATAAATACTTAGTTTCAATACATATAAAGTGTAATCACAAAGAAGTATTTTCAGCCAAATTAATAATGGTTTCAGTAAAATAAAAACGATTTTTTAATATAATTGTCAAAAAAAAGGAGTAAAAAAATATGGACATAATGGAAAAAGTAAAAAGAATTATTGTTGATCAGCTAGGGGTTGAAGAAGAAAAAGTAACTGAAAAATCATCTTTTATTGATGATTTAGGTGCTGATTCTTTAGATATAGTTGAGTTGATTATGGCATTTGAAGAAGAATTTGATATTGAAATTGCTGACGAAGATGCTGAAAAAATAAAAACAGTTTCTGATGTTATCAATTACTTAAATAATCAACAGAAATAATCCAATTTTCTTCTTAACACCCTCAATATACCATAATAAGTAGAACTAGGGGGTACAAATATATATTTAAGAGATTTCGAAAAAAAACTTGGATATAGTTTTAAAGATAAGGAATTATTAAAAAAAGCATTAACACATACTTCATTTTTTAATCTAAAAAATGTTAATGAGATTGATCAATTTCAAAGATTAGAATTCCTTGGAGATTCTGTAATAAATTTAATAGTAAGTAGCTATTTATATAGTAAATTTCCTTTTTCCTCAGAAGGTGAATTATCTAAAATAAAGTCAAATATAATCAGTCAATCTTTTTTGGTAAACTTTGCCAACAAGATTTCTCTTGAAAAATTTATTATTTTAGGGAAGAGTGTTAATTTAAAGCAAGGAAGAGGGAAATTTTCTATTTTAGCGGACTGTTTAGAATCTTGCATTGGAGCTGTTTATCTTGATGGAGGAATAGACAGCTGCCAAAAAATTATAAATTATTTTCTAGAAAATGAAAATGCAAGTTTTTCAATAAAAAACCAATTAAATGATTATAAGACTTTTCTGCAAGAATTTTGTCAAAAAAAATTTCAATGCCTTCCTATCTATAAAATATCTAAAGAGGAGGGTTTGGAACATTTAAAAACATTCTATATAGAAGTTTATATAGATAATCTTGTCTATGGAAAAGGTAGCGGTAAAAACAAGAAAGAAGCTGAACAAGATGCAGCTCATGATGCTCTAAAGAAATTAAAGGTTTTTTAAGAAAGGTTAAAGTATTGCTTCTCAAAGAAATTGGTATTAAAGGTTTCAAGTCTTTTGCTAATAAAATTAAACTGAACATTACCCCTGGGATAACTGTCATAGTTGGGCCGAATGGCTGTGGAAAAAGTAATATAATAGACGCTGTGAGATGGTTGCTAGGCGAACAAAGTATGCGGTCTTTGAGAGGTACAAAAATTACTGACATGATTTTCTCGGGAAACAATGAAAATAAAATGAGAAATTATGCTCAAGTATACATGTTATTTGATAATGCTTCTCGAAAAGTACCAATTGACTCTGAGGAAATTGAAGTAAAAAGGATAATCTACCGTTCTGGAGAGATAGAGAATTATATTAATAATGTTTCATGCAAATTAAGAGATATTCAGGATTTATTTACTAGTTTAGGACTGGGTAAAAATTCTTATTCTATCATTGCACAGGGTAGAGTAGATTATGTAATAAATGCAAGACCTTTTGAAAGAAGGGCATTGTTTGAAGAAGCATCTGATGTTGGAATCTATCGTAGTAAGAAAGAAAATGTTTTAAAAAAGTTAGAATTAGTTTCTAATAACCTTTTAAGAGTCAACGATATTCTGCATGAAGTAGAAAACACTCTTGAGTATTATAAAATTAAATCTGATAATCTGGAAGCTTATAAAAAATATAAAGATTACATTTTAAAATTAGAATACTA
>JAXGTM010000262.1:0-2491 GCA_040774925.1 Atribacterota bacterium
CAGAAATGATACTTTAGCCGATAAGAGTGACCTGGAGGCATTATTTAATATCCTTTTGAGTGTAAAGGATAAACATGGAAGGCCAGCAGTAATAACTCCTGTAACAATTGTGGCAAACCCTGATTTTCAAAGAATAAGGGATTCTGACTTTCATAATTATTACTATGAACCATTTACTGAAACACTTAAAAAATACAACCGTGACCCCAAAACATTTTCTACATGGAAACATGGAATGAATCTGGGAATTTTTACACCTGAATTACATGGAAGAGAACATCTTTCTGTGCAATTCTGGTTAAAGAGACTTCAAGATAAAGATTTTAAATTATTAACCGCTTTTCAAGAGGGTGTAATATCTGTAAACACAGAAGGAGTAAAGCCTGTAATTAGAAATTTCAGGCCCGAGTTTTATTTTGAAATAGAATCTCAAAAAGATTTTTTGAGGATTTCCATTAAAGAAGGAATAGAACTTTTCAATTCAATTTTTGGATATTATCCCCATGCGTTTATCCCAAGTAATGGCATTTTTCATCCAGATCTTGAGATAATAGTTGCACAAAATGGTGTTAAGTATCTTCACACAAATCATTTAGGATATATACCAGGAAAAAATGGGGAGTTGAGAATAAGATATTTCAGAAACGGGAAAAAAACCTCAACAGGCTTGATTTATTACGCCAGGAATTGTTCGTTTGAGCCTACTGATGCGAATTACAGGGGAATAGATCATACATTAAGACAGATAGAAACTGCATTTGCCTGGGGTAAGCCAGCAAACATTAGTACTCACAGGGTGAATTTCATTAGTATATTGAACAAAGCTAACGGAGAAAAGGGTTTGAAAGAGTTAGAGAAATTATTGAACGTAATAGTAAAAAGATGGCCAGATATTGAGTTTATGAGTGCGTCCACTATGTTTAAAGAAGTGTATGAAGAATAATTCCAAGAATTCTGAAACTAGACAGATAGTTTTTGTTAATCAGGCTACTGGTTATCTCACAATAGACATAATCAATTGCTTCGCTGAAGAGTTTGATAAGGTGGCAGTTATATATGGAGATATCCGTTACCAGGATACACCGTTACATCCTAATGTTATACACTCTAAAGTGATTGAGAAATCACGCAAATCAAACTTTCAAAGGCTATTCCGTTGGGTTGTTGCTACATTGCAGATTTTCTATTTGTTGATTACCAAATATCGGAGATACGAGATATTTTATTTTTCTGTGCCTCCTTTTGCCTACCTTTCCTCACTTTTACTCAGGCGCCGTTTCACAATTCTTATGTGGGATGTTTATCCTGATGCCCTTACAATGATAGGAATAAAAGAAAAAAATTTGATTTACCGTTTATGGGGAAAAGCAAACGAGAAACTCTTTAAAAGAGCTTATAAGCTATACACAATTGGGGATGCACTTAAAGAAAAGATGACTGAATATGTTAAAAGTAATAAAATATTTGTAGTGCCAATATGGTCAGGGATATCAGGGGAATCGGAATGTAGAAAAGCCGAAAATCCGTTTATTAGGAAGCATAATTTGGAGGGGAAATTTATTATTCAATATTCGGGTAATATTGGAGCAGGCCATAATATTGAAACGCTCATAGAAGCGGCAAAACTAACAGTAAATGATGAGGAAATTCTTTATTTAATAGTAGGGAGAGGTACTAAGATGGACACGGCAAGGTATCTAATCAAAAAATATAATTTGACCAATTGCCGTCTTTTATCCTTTCAGCCAGATGATATGATCAAGTACTCACTTTCAGCTGCTGATCTGAATGTGGTTTTAATCGAAGATAAATTAGCGAAAGTAAGTATACCAAGTAAAGTGTATAATCTAATGGCTGTAGGATCACCTATAATTAGCATAGCACCCCAGGATTCTGAAATTTGTAAAATGATAAACCTATTTGGGAATGGCCGTAATTTTGAAAAAAATGATGTAAAAGCTTTGGTAACCTTCATTCGTTCAATGAAAAAATCTCCAGGCAGTATTGAGTCTTATAGAGAAAGGTCATTTAGAGCATCTCAATGTTTTCAACCTGCCAATTCGAAACGAATATTAGAAATCTACAAAGATAGTCACCAATGATATTTGTCGGAGATATTGCCTCGCCAAATAAGGTTTTAACAAGCCAGTTAAAGGATGCCTTAGATCAACATAAGGAAATATTTAACGGCAAACAAATTATCTGCAACTTTGAAGGTATGATTTCTGATAGGGAGGTTATTAATTTGTCTCATCCTATTCTCACTAATCATTCTGATGTTCCCATGGTGCTTAACAGGGGGGTTGCGCCAGTAATATGCCTTGCAAATAATCACATACTTGATTTGCCAGAGGGGTACGAAGAAACAATTAAAATTCTTCGCAATAGCAAAGCTCTGTTCTGTGGTGCAGGGAAGACTTCTCAAATGGCTTCTGATCCACTTGTATTCCAAGAAGAAGGGAGAAAGGTAATTTTGTATAATGCTTGCTGG
>JAXGTM010000263.1:0-2377 GCA_040774925.1 Atribacterota bacterium
ATATTGTTTCCAATGCAAAACTATCTGCCATCTTTTTTTGGAAAATTAGCTATATACCTTTGTTTATTTGGCGTCATTTCTGTTGTTCTGACTCAAGGAAGAACTAAAAATAATATAATACTTAAACTTGGTAGTGGACTACTTGCTTTATATGATATAACCGGCTACTTTAGTGATGTTTTGTCCTATTCACGATTATTCGCACTGGGCTTAACCACCGGTATTATTGCTCAGATGTTTAATATGCTGGCAAATATGATTAATGTTCCTTATATTGGATTTATAATAACGCTTATTGTCTTGCTCATTGGGCATACTTTCAACCTGCTAATTAGTGTACTAAGTTCTTTTATTCATGACGCAAGATTACAATATGTTGAATTTTTTACAAAATTCTACAAAGCTGGAGGAATAGCCTTTAAGCCTTTTACTCTCAATACTAAATATATTAGACTTGAAGACATAGATAATGATAACTAAGAATATTTTTAAAATTTGTAATTAGATTAATACTTGGTAAAAGAGGAGGATTTTTTTATGACAGATGGTATAGTTTTAGCATATCTAGGAGCAGCTTTATCAATTGGTTTAGCAGGATCTGGTTCTGCAATTGGTGTTGGTATTGCTGGAACAACCGGAACTGGAATTATGACAGAAGACCCCAGTAAATTCGGCCTTGTTCTTCTATTACAGGCAATTCCCGGTACACAAGGGATTTATGGATTATTGGTAGGGTTTTTAGTTCTAACTAAGATTGGTATTTTTGCTGGCGCACCAATTTCATTGACTGTTGATCAAGGATTACAAATTTTAAACGCATGTCTGCCTATTGCAATTGCAGGATTTTTCTCAGCAATTTATCAAGGAAAAACTTCTGCAGGAGCGATTGGACTTATTTCACGTAGACCGGAAGAGACAGGAAAAGCTGTTGTAATGCCAGCTATGGTTGAGACATATGCGGTGTTATCATTGCTAGGCTCAATTTTATTGTTGAATGGTGTTGTCCTTTAATATCTGAGGAGATTTTTACTCATGTCTGTAAAAGAAATCAAAGAAAAGATACTGCAAGATGCTTTTGAAAAAAAAGATGAAATTGTCAGAAACGCTAAAGTTTATATAGAAGAAATTAACGAACAGGCTTTTAAGGAAAATGAAAAGATAAAGAACGAAATTTTAGAAAACTTTTACAATGAAGCAGAATTAAAAGAAAAAAATATTATAACAGAAGCTAAGCTAAATGCAAAAAAAGAGATTCTTTCAGAAAAGCAATCGATTATAAATGCCATTTTTTCTTCAGTCTTAAAAAAAATAGTTAACCTGGATGATAGAAAATATCTTGATTTTATAAAAAACATTATTTTAAGTATTGTCGAAACTGGAGATGAACTAATTTATATCGGCGAAAAAGAACATCATGCAATTAATCAGGACTTCATTGATCAGATAAATATAACACTTAAATCAATTGGTAAAAAAGGTAATTTAAAACTTTCTAATAATCGCCTACCCATTATTGGCGGTGTTGTCCTTGGCAAAGAAGATATCAAAAAAAATGCTTCCTTAGAAGTTATCATGGAAAGTGTTAGAGATGAAGTTATTACTAAATTAAACAATTTTTTATTCTCCTAAAAGGTCATAAGATGCTCAAATATATTAACGAAAATACCAATACACTTGACGAATATGGATATGCTTGTGCACGTATCAGAGAATTAGAAAAGAATTTATTAAATAACGAAATTATTATTAAAATGATTGAATCCTCTGGAATTGATAATTCATTAAAAATACTGGCAGAAAATGATTTCAGTGAATATTCTCCAGAATTCAAAAACGATTTTAATTTTGAACAAATATTGAGAGAAATTTTAAAAAAAACGATTGATGTAATTACTGAAATATCACCTTATCCACTTTTACCTCAACTTTTTAGACTAGAATATGATTTTAATAACCTTAAAATACTATTAAAAGCAAATGTTCTTGAAACCCAATATTCTTACCCACTGTATGATTTTGGAAATATAAAAACAAATGATATTAAATCTGCAGTATTAGAAGGGAAGTATCAATCAATTCCTATTAAAATGGAAAGAATTATAAGACAATCTACCTCTGAATTTATAAAATCTAATAACCTGCAATTAATGGAGGCAATCCTTGACCATGGATATTACGAAATGTTGTTTGACATACTTGAGGAAATTAACCATCCATTTTTGTACTATTTTTATAAGTCTAGTATAGATTTGCTAAATTTTGCAATTATTTGTAGATGTAAAATCAGAAATGTTAAGAAGTCTAGATTACCTGATTACCTGTTGAAAACTGGATATTTATCTATTCAAAAATTTATAAATATTTATGGTAACTCAAT
>JAXGTM010000264.1:0-2372 GCA_040774925.1 Atribacterota bacterium
CAAAGTTTTCAATAGCAGATTTGATTAAATATTTTTTCTCTTGTTCTGAGTGTGCCATATATTTACTCCAATACCAACCAGGTAATCAATTCAAAATCTTCCATTTCGCTAATCTGTTTAGCCTGTGGAATTATTTGTGCTGCCCGGTCTGTAATTAAACTTCTGTGACTTCTCTTTTTAAATATTTGAACAATCTCATTGATTGCTTTTTTCAACAAATCTGTATAATGTTCCATATTTTCTCCATTGCAAGTCTTATCATTAAATAGGGCACAGAGCTGGTCATAGGGGGTCTGATTACCTTGGCATAACAGCCGGTATATTTCAAGTATCTGTTTGGCATTGGTGTAATTGTAACGAACAGTGCCGTCTTCTCGGATATAGGCTAAAAAATATGGACTAAGTGGGTTCACTTTTTCATTTCCCTCGCATTCACCCTTTTGAGCTAAACAAAAGATTACCCCTGGTGTGATAATCTCTTTTTCTGCAGAAGATATCTCTCTATTTTTTATAATATTACTATGTTCTCCACCTGGAGCGGGAACAACAGCATATAAACCCAAAGGTGTATCTTTTAATTTTTTACGATTACTTTCCAGGTAATTTAATAACTCAATCCTGAAATCATCTAAAGTAAAGTCTGTTAAGGATATAGACTCATCCATCTCCTCTAAATCGAGCACCTCATTTTGTAGTTTTTTTAACTGCTTATTACGATATTTTAGATCTTCGGTTATTAATTCTTCCAATTCCAGTTTGCCAATGTTTAGCACATTGTCTTCCCCACTGGCGGTTACATCAACCAGTGCCATGCGTGCTTCAACACGTTCTTTTAAATTGATATATTTATCTAGGTCTTTGGTTGGCCAGAAATTTACCAGCTGGATATTATCATTAATGCTTCCTAAGCGGTCAATACGACCAAAACGTTGAATAATACGTACTGGATTCCAGTGGATATCGTAATTTATCAGATAATCACAATCTTGCAGGTTTTGCCCTTCACTTATACAATCGGTAGCGATAAGAAGGTCGATTTCTTGGAGCTGGGATTGGGAAAGCGGATGAGGATTTGAAAACATTTTCTCCCGGTTTTTTGATAAAGGAGAAAAATTTGTAAGGATATTGTCATAATCATTTTTACCATAAGTGGTTTGAGTATAGTTGCCGCTGACTAAGGCACAGTGGAGTTTCAGGTCGCGGGTATACCAGTCTTTGATGTTTTCATAGAGGTACTGAGCTGTATCAGTAAAAGCGGTAAAGACAATGATTTTTTTATTGTTTTTGTTAGTAGGGAACTGTGTTTTATTTAGTATTAGTTTTTTTAATTCTTTTAACTTAGCATCTCTGTCTGGAGTGACAGCCTTGGCATTATTAAGCAAATCTACCAGTGCAAATTTATCTTTCCTTAAATCTGTCAACCATTTTTCCAGTTCCAGGTCAGCAAGATTGAACTTTAACTTTTTTCCAACCTGCCACTGCTCTGAATCATCTCCATCTTCTTCCAATTCTGTTTCATCTGGAGAAAACTGGTCGAGAGATTCTTCTGCAGATTCTTCCTGGTTATCTTTATGGTTTTCTCTTTGCATTTTAAGAAAATCTTCAATTTTTATTTCCAGCTGTTCTATTTTTGAGATGGTTCTGTCTAATGAGATTTCGAAGGATTCAATTGAACTCTCTAATCTTTTTAGGTAGTTAACCTTCATCATGCCTATAAGAAAGTGTTCACGATCAGATTGCTTAAAGGCCAATACCTCTGTTCCTGCTAATTTTTCGTATTCTGCCTGTTTTTCAGGTTTTACATAGGCAGAAGGATTAAATATAGACAATTTGTATTCCAATATTTGTTCGTTGATGATGTCATAAGGTGGAAAACGATTATCCGTATCTATATCCGGATATATGGCAAGTGGTTTATTTCTTTCCGGAAAACTGTCCATATTTTCAACTTTATAGAAATTTTTAATATGCTTACGCGAGCGAGCTATGGTTAACTCGTCTAATAATTTAAAGAAAGAGGAGTCAAGCCTTTCTAGAAGTTCTTTTAAATTCTTTGTTCTATTTTTTCTATCAGCCCACAGGGTAAAGGTTCTTTGGGCATTCTCCAGTGTCTGACCGATATTTTGAATTTTACATGATTCGAATAGTGCATCATCATTCCCCTCGGTGATCAATGCTATCTGGTTACGTAAATCACGTAGAGTATTATTAACCGGAGTAGCTGAGAGCATAAGTACTTTTGTTTTTACCCCAGATTTTATAATTTTTTCCATTAACCATTTTGCGCGATTCATTTTGGTTGTTCCATCATCTTTGATTTTCTCCATTGGGTTGCCTCGAAAATTGTGTGATTCATCTATTACAACCAAATC
>JAXGTM010000265.1:0-2360 GCA_040774925.1 Atribacterota bacterium
CCAGCAGTTTTTTAACTTCCTCACCCGCCTGCCAGGCCCTTTCAATATAACAGGGCATAAAATCCTGTAGATGTTTGCGGTTTCCAGTTCCGGACAGGTGGTTTCCACCTCTCCGGAACTGCGGCTCCGCCACACCGGAATATGCAAGGAACCGGTTTCTCATCCCAAGGAGCCGATTATGTCATCCTGAGGAGCCGAAGGCGACGAAGGATCTCATCCACAATACCTTATTATTGGCCTTTCATCCTGGCTTTCAGATGGGCTGTCGAGTTGCCTTCTCCATGCCGATCAGCTGCCATATCCCTGGGAAAGACCTCGTCCAGTCTGCGCAGCAAATCTCTTGTCACATCGGGGTCGGCATTTTCATTGATGGTAATCCCGGCGATTGTATGGATAGCGCTAACCACGGCCAGGCCTTCTTGAACCGCTTCCTGAGTGACAATCCTTTGGACCTGGCCGGTAATATCGATCATCTCATCTCCTTGGAGCTTCTAAGCTTAATTTCGTGCAGCATACCGCCACCTCACACCAAATCTAAGTCCCGGAGGTACCCTGATCACAAGTTTGATTATAGCGTCTTCTTTTTTTGCAGTAGGGGTTACTTAAACCGTAGTTATAATTACCTATCCAAGTCCGCGTTGCCGAAATATACAGTGATACGTAATCATGGTGGTTGATAATTTAGTGTCAGGCACCGGGTGCCTCTCAGATTCCTTGAAGCCTTTTACATATATCTTCTATTGTCTTAGTGAGCATTGCAAGGTTATGACTACGCATGGTAATTGGCATTTTTCCGTCTTCTTTTCTTTTTTCTTCCGTTAATAAAGCATTTAAGTATTCCAGCCCTTCCAAATCCCCCACATAATCTTTCTCGATATTCAAAAGCGCATATCTCCCAGCAATAGAATTTTGGAAGCTTACAAGTCCTTCATTATTCAGCTCGCTGATTTTATTCATTAATCGATCAATTAATGCTTTTTGAAAAACAGGCAGGTAGGAATATTCCTTGTCTCGATCATATAGCTGTTCACAAAACTGACTGAAGTCCTTATCAAGTAATTCCCACAATTTTTGAATACTCTCATTTTGTTTTAATGCTTTATTCTTTTCATTTAAGGATTCTAAGAAAATAATGAATTCTTTAATATCCGTTGGAACGCTTCCCCTTGGCGCATAAGCAAAGTCTGTGTAATAATCATGTTTCGGGTCAATTTCTGCCGCTAAAGCTGCACCCTTTTTTAACCCAGCTATTACTTCTTCGCTAGATAAATCAATTAGGGATTCCGTAGCAAAATCATAATATCTTTGGACAGCTGTGATGTAATCCCGGAGTGGATGCTTCCCCCTAATCAAATCATCATAGACATCTTTGCTGAGAGTAATAAATTCATTATTATCAAGGTTCCGATAATCTCCCATTAACCTTTGAAACGGCGTTAACTGCCTTTCTGGTTTTTCCATTACATTTAATTCAGTTTCTTCTTTAATCTTTTCGCGGTTCAAATGACTGGTAGTGATATATTCGAACATCATCGGGGAAAAAAATAAAGTATTTCTGTCTGGATAGTATCTGGCGCAGTACCTATCAAGATAAGTTTTTTCGTCTGGATCTCTATGGCTTCTAAAATGAAATTCTAACTCAGATGAAATAGAATTTAACCAATCCAGTTCATTATCAATCTTTCCTGATTCAAATTCGAAAGACCAGCTCAGGGATGAACGAAACAATTTAACTAAATAGTTATATATTTTATCATCACCCGGCTTAGATATAATGTCATAAACAAATCTGAAATTCGTCAAAGCATGTTTAAGAATCCGAAGATTTTTAGTTTCACTTTTTTCAAATACATCAAGAACCGTCGATAGTTGTTTCAAAAGAAAGTCCTTGTATCCATCTTCATACAGTTTTATGATCTCGTGTATGACCTTCCCATAGTCTATATCTTTCGGCGGGAAATCAACCGTTTTTCCCACCAGTTTTTCTTTGATAACAGAATACTGGTTTTGTTTATTACACAATCCATCTATTTTATTCTCTTCTTGTTTTCTCTTGATTTCCTCTTCGTTCCCAATAATTATGGTTTTAATTCCATCATGTTCGACAAAACTATTTATATATCCTAATATGCTGCAAATATTCATTTCCGCTCGCTCCAAATCATCGAAACATAAAACTATGGTTTTTAGCCTTGCAAATTTGCGAAAATCCATTTTGACATTTGATAGATTGATACCAAATTTATCTGCCCCAATTCCTGCGACTAACTTTGCAATCTCCATAGACTTAGATTCGCCAAGCCTTTTAGCTGATTTACTCTTGAGAATAGGAATAGTCTCCACAAATAATTTCATATCTA
>JAXGTM010000266.1:0-2356 GCA_040774925.1 Atribacterota bacterium
ATATTTCTCACCCATCATTAAGAGTGAAAAAAGTACAAAAATATAGAAATATTTTAGAAGGAACTATTAATAGAAATTATAGGATTCTATTTCAATTAACCTCAGACGGAATTATCTTTCTGAGAATTGGTAAACACGATATTTTAGAGCAGCTATAAGGATTTCCCACAACAATCCATCATTAAAAAAGAGAATATTATTTCGCCCCTTTATTAGAATTATGTGGGCTGAGGTGAATTAGATTGCCACACACTGCTTTCGCAGTGTTCGCAATGACTAAGAAGTATAATGGTAATCTTTCACTGATAAAACCCACTCAGTTCCCTTATGCAATTGCATGAACCCCTTACTGTCACTGCAAGGTGCGAAGCAACGACGCAGTCTCATCCAGTTATGCTGGGAAGGCAGAAAGTGGAAAGTTAAAAAGTTTATAGGTTTTGGTTTTAGCTATATTAGATAGTCGGAAACTCTTCAATTTTTTATGCTATAATAGATTTGAAATATTATATATATAATAGTATATACAAAAATATGATCGCTTCATTCACTACTCTAAAAACGAGAGGTATTTTCCCAAATGCAAAAAATAATTGCCTATATTGAAAGAGACCCGGAAACTGGACTTTATATTGGTACTGTTCCGGAAATTGTTGGAGCCCATACCCAGGCAGAAACATTAGATGAACTGCAAAAAAATTTAAAAGAAGTAATCGAATTATGTTTGGAAGAAATGACTCCCGAAGACAAGAAACGTTTGCCCGAATTTATTGGGATTCAACAAATTGAGGTATCGGCTTGAGCAAGCTACAACTTGTTAATGCTAAAAAATTGGAAAATATATTATTTTTTCTAGGCTTCAAAAAAATTCGCCAAAAAGGAAGTCATGTTTTTTATAGACATCCTGATGGCAGAACTACAACAATTCCTCACCATAAAAATAGAATATTATCTCGCCCCTTGATTAGGATTATCTTAAAAGAAATTGAAATTACTGTAGATGCCTACGAGGAAATGCTTAATAACTTATAGGCTGCACAGACAGATAGCTGAAATTTTTTTAAACCCAATCGATTCATAGATTCAAATTATAATAATTTGGCTATTATTACACCATTTAAAGATAATATGGAAGTATTTTAGGGAATCCACTGCCAAAAGTTTACTATTAAATGTAATTACAATATAATTACAAATGAAATTAATTGTTAGAGGAGAAAATAGTGAAAGTACCAATTATCCCGATAGGAAATTCAAAAGGAATAAGAATACCAAAAGCAATATTGGAACAATGCAATATTAATAAGGAAGTTTCTTTAGAAGTAAAGGATAGTTGTATAATTATCAAACCGGTTAAAAACAAACCACGAAAAGGTTGGAATGACTATTTTAAGATGATGAAAGAAAATAAGGAAGATAAGTTGTACATAAATGACCAGGTTGACTTAGAAATGGAAGATTGGGAATGGTAATAAGGCAATACGATATATTTTTAATAAATTTAGACCCAACTATTGGTCATGAGATTAAAAAGGTTCGTCCATGTGTAGTTATCTCTCCTAATGAAATGAATGACAACATCTCTACCATCATTATTGCCCCTATGATCACTCGTTCACATTCCTACCCAACAAGAGTGCTTGTAGAATTTGAAGATAAAAAAGGATGGATTGTATTAGATCAGGTAGGTTCTCTTGATAAAAGAAGGTTTGTAAAGAAATTGGGGGAATTGAAAAAAGAGACAATTATTGTAATAAAGAGAATTATTCAAGAGATGCTGGTAGATTGAGTAAAAATTGGAATACAATTACATTTACTGTATAAATACCATGAATAACATAAAGTGATAAAAAAAGTACTCCTTTTAAAACAACCGAAAGCATTTTATTTAATCCTTAATTAAAGGGTGCAAAGAAAAAGAATGCAGGCAGCAGAGGATGAGATTACCACATCTATCTTCGATAAGTTCGGGTTGATAAAATAAAACTTTATACGATAACAAAATTCATGTTCTTATATTAATTTTAGGGCAAATAATCTTAATGTGAATATTTGTTAAATTTTTAGTATACTGTTTGATGTGTAATTAAATCACTTGCTCTAAAAAAAAATATTATTGATAAAAGGATATAAAAATAATGGTTAAATGTATAGCCATAGATAAAAATTACCAATGTACCATAGATTTAGAAAGTGCAGATTTTAGACTCATTATGGACACCTCTGAAGAGAGGGGTGGAGGAGGGGATGGAATAAGTCCGCATGAATTATTAGCAGCATCGGTAGCAGCCTGCTTGAATATCTCAATAAGAATGGGATTAAATAGTTTAGGGATTAAAACAGATGACGTAATAGTAGA
>JAXGTM010000267.1:0-2352 GCA_040774925.1 Atribacterota bacterium
AAGATATGTAATATCATTATATTTATAAAATTTTTTTAATCTATTCTGTAATATAATTAACTGCAGATCAAGTTTCTCTTGTTCAATATTTAATTCCTTCTCTAGTAAAGCTACTTCTTTTAGTATATTCTCATAAGTCTGCTTTGTTTTAGCCAGTTCCTCCTCGGCTGAAGAAAGTAGGGCTTGAATTTTCTGTAAAGACTTTTCTGTATCTACAGTCTCCTGTTTCAGTCGATCTACTTCTTTTTGTATATCTTTTTTTCGTTGTTCTATTTTGTTAAGATTCTCTTGTTGCTGTTGAATATTGATCTCATTCTCTTCTGCTTTAACGAAGCTATATGTACATAGTATAAATAAAATCACAAAAAAATATATAATTAACAAATATTCTTTACAATATCTACTTTTTTTATATTTATTAATATTTTTTATCATTCTTCAAAATTTATTTTTCTTAAAGAAAGTAAGCTACCAAATATTCCTGTTAAGGCACCCATTAGAAAGATAGTTGCACCAAGTTTTATAATAAACTCACCCTGTATATTTATGGGCAAGAATGGGATCATTTCTTTAACTTGATTGACAAAAATTTGATATGCTTTATTCAGAAAAAAGAATGCAAGTATAGAAGAAATGGAGCCTTTTAAAAATCCCTCTATTATAAACGGCCATCTTATAAACCAGCTTGTTGCACCAACTAAAGCCATTATTTCTATCTCCTGTTGTTGTGAATGAACACTAATCTTTATTACGCTGAACATGATAAGAGTTGATACTCCAAGTAAGACCAGTATAATTCCCAAGCCTGTTTTTCGTATATAATCAAAAAACAGGATAAGATTTTTTGTTAATTCACCTCCGTAATTTACCTCATCTATTTCCTTAAATTGACTGACTGTCAATGCGGTTTTCTCTAAATACTTGATCTCATGTACTTTTATCTCCAAAGATGATGGAAGTGGGTTATCTGGTAATCCTGCAAGTATATCTTCATGACCAGCTAAATCTGTTTTCAATTTTTGTAAAGCCTCTTCTTTGGAAATATACGATACTTCTTTTACCCCATCTATTTGATTTATTTCTTCTATTAAGTTTTTTACCTGCTCCTCTGATATATCGTCCTTAAAATAGGCAACAGAAATTAGTTGTGATTCTAAATTGGTTATAAAAGCAGCAATATTTGAAGAGATTATAAGAAATAAACCTACAATTACAAGGGTGGCAGTCAGACAAATAATAGTTGCTAAACTAGTAATACTATTTTTTTTAATGCTCAGAAAGGCTTCTTTAATATAAAAAAGAATATTTTTAATCATTGCTTAGCATAAATTCCTTTCATTGCATCTGAAACAATCCTTCCTTGCTCTAATCTTATAACTCTTTTTTGTGCTTTATCTACCATTAATTTATCATGCGAAGCAACAATAACTGTGGTACCCCAAACATTTATTTTAAATAATAAGTTCATTATTTCCCAGGAAGTTTCTGGATCCAGATTTCCTGTCGGCTCATCTGTTAACAATATAATGGGCCTGCTAACAATAGCTCTGGCAATACACAATTTTTGCTGCTCTCCACCAGAAAGCAAATGTGGATAGGTATTTTTCTTTTGATATAATCCAATAATATTTAGAACCTCATTTACTCTTTGCTTAATAATGTAGTTTTTAACACCAACGACTCTAAGGCTAAAAGCAACGTTTTCAAATACATTTCTATCATATAATAATTTAAAATCTTGAAACACTATTCCTATTTCTCTTCTTAAATAAGGCAACAGAGAGATTTTTAATCTGGACAAATTTACACCATCGACAATAACTTGACCCTTGCTAGGAAGAGTGCCTCTATAAATTAATTTTAAAAAGGTTGATTTCCCTGCCCCGGTATGTCCTACTAAAAAAACAAATTCTCCTTTTTTAATGTGAATATTTACGTCACATAATGCATGTACTTTATTAGGAAATGTCTTGAAGACATGGAACATTCTTATCAAAGAATTATGATTCCTTTCTATTTTAGATGTTTTGGTTTACAAAATCTTTCAATTTTTCAATGCCCTGTTTGGTTTTGTTGCTACATTGCCGGGAGGCATAAGATAGGGTTTGACCTATAGTATCCTGGTTATCATAAATATATTTTAGCTTATTATCAATATTTTTAATAGTTAATTGGTCTACATTTAATAATAATTGGGGTAAGCCAATAGAATTTACAAAATTTTGAACTTTTGGATCGTAATCAATTGCTATGAAGGGTATTTGGTTGATAGCGGCAAATATTATAGCATGAAGTCTCATTCCAATTACGATGGATAATTCAGAAAAAAGTGAAAGCATTTGAGATGGTCCA
>JAXGTM010000268.1:0-2342 GCA_040774925.1 Atribacterota bacterium
TAATTGTCTAATTAATACAAATAATCTGATAAAATAGAATATTTAAGGAATCAGAAAACCAATTAACCAATTAACCAATTAACTAATTAACTAATTAATAAATTAACCAATTAACTAATTAATAAATTAATCAACTAACCAATTAACCATGAACCAAAAATCGTTTTTAAAAAAATTATATGAAATATTCACACCAAGAGAACGTATGCAGGCTGTAATGGTATTTATAGCCAGCCTTATCACAGCTTTTCTACAGGCTTTCGGTGTTGCCAGCATCTTTCCATTTATTAATGTTGTAATGAATCCAGAAATGGCGATAGATAACAAATGGCTTTCTTTTTTCTATAATAGACTTAATTTTAATGATATAAATTCCTTTATTTTGTTTTTAGGAATAGTAGTTTTTCTGATAGTAATAATTTCCAGCACTATTTCCACAATAACTACCTGGATAAAAACTAAATTTACCCTGGGTAAAAACCACTCATTGTCTCTAAGGCTATTAACTGTTTATTTATACCAGCCATACGAATATTTTTTACAAAAAAATAGTAGTGAATTAAGCAAAAATATTTTATCGGAAGTAAATCAGCTTACCAGCCAGCTTCTGATGGCGTTGTTCGATATTTTAATAAATGGTTTGATGATAACTGTTATGGTCATTATGTTATTTATGGTTGATATAACTGCAACTCTGGTAGCAATATTATTTTTTGGCTGCAGTTATGGTTTAATAAATTACTTTGTAAAAAATAAATTACGTAAGATAGGAAGAGAGAGACTGGAAGCAAATAAAGAAAGGTTCAGGATGGCAAATGAAGCTCTATCGAGCATTAAGACTACTAAAGTAATGGGGATTGAAGCATTCTTCTTAAGAAGCTATAGTTATTATTCCCGTAAATTCGCCTATTACAATGTATTTGCCTCTGTAGTAGGTGAAATACCAAGATACCTGGTAGAGGCTGTTGCCTTTGGGGGTATTGTATTTTTTATGATATTTATGATCGCCAGTGGGAAAAGAGTAGCAGAATTCATTCCTCTTTTGAGTCTTTATGTATTCGCTGCATATCGTACAATACCGGCTCTCAATCGATTGTTTAATTCTACGACCAGTGTTTATTACAATATGGCTATCGTTGACAAAATTTATGAAGACATGATAGAAGCAAGTTCTCCTGAATTTCCTTTAAATAATGTTGATAGGGAAACCATAATATTGCCATTTAATGAGGTTATCAGGTTGCAGGGAATAAAGTTTTGTTATAAAGACTCAGCTATTGCTACCTTAAACGGAATTGATTTGATAATACCAAAGAATAGTATAACGGGCTTTGCAGGTTCTACCGGTTGCGGCAAGACGACTTTAGTTGATACTATTCTTGGTCTGTTAAAGCCAGCAGAGGGCAAAATAATGGTTGATGATGTTGAAATAACCGATGATAATATTGTTGCTTGGCAGCGAAAAATTGGCTATGTACCACAGGAGATTTATTTGAGTGATGATACTATCTCCAAAAATATAGCTTTTGGAATAGCAGAAAAAGATATTGATATGGAACGGGTAAAATATGTTGCAAAAATTGCTGCAATAAACGATTTTATTGAAAATGGTTTACCCGATAAATATAATACTATTATTGGAGAAAGAGGTATACGGCTTAGCGGAGGCGAAAGACAGCGTATAGGCCTTGCACGTGCCCTTTACCGAAATCCGGAAGTATTAGTTTTAGATGAAGCTACCAGTTCCCTTGATGGTACAACCGAAGAAAATATTTTAAAAGCGATTAAAGATGCTGCAAAAAGAAGAACGGTAATTATGATAGCCCATCGCCTGAATACCCTGAAAGATTGTGACCAAATATATATTCTGGAAAAAGGCATTATTGTAGGGCAGGGAACTTATGACGAGTTGATTACAAAGAATAAAAAGTTTAGAGAAATGGCTAAAATACTTTAATCAAATGATAATAAAGTAAATGTAAATTATATTTGTTTTTGTATATCCAACTCTTTAAATTTTTTAGTGCTTTAAAGTCTATATTTTCTTGATCTATTATTCATAAAATTTATGTAAAGAATCTATTAAAATGTTTAGAAAATTTAAATTTATATTTGATTGCTCAGCTATCATATTGATAGATTTTATTTCAGAATAATATAGTTTTAAAAAGAAGTAACCGGTAACATGAAGAACAGAAAAACATATATAGCCTTCTTTATTCCTTCTATGAGAGGCGGAGGAGCTGAGAGGGTATTCCTCAATCTGGCAAATGAACTAATTAAAGTGAACTATAGAGTAGATATGGTTTTAGCGCAAAAAGAAGGCCCTTTTTTAAGAGATA
>JAXGTM010000269.1:0-2339 GCA_040774925.1 Atribacterota bacterium
CTCTTTTTCATAGAGAAAATATAAGTTACTTACATATATTTTGATATTATTTATCAATAGGTAGATTTTTTGCATAGCTTCATTATGTATTTATATAAATTTACAGGCATTTTTATATTTTGAGATAAGATATCCATGCAATTTTCTTTCTTAAAAAGCACCGGGTATTTCAAGTTCGCTGTTGGGACAAGTAATATTTTGGATAAACTACTGGCTTCCATAAAACTACGTCCCGTGCCATGCACAATATCTGCTATATCTATTAAAGCCTTAGCATTTGTAGTAAATTTTTGTTCATTAATAACATAAATATGTTCTGCTTCTTTTAAAAGCGAATCTTTAATGTCTATATCTTCTATTGTACCTATAAACAACAAACAACAGTTTATATCTCTTTTTCTTAATTCCTTGAAGAACCTAACTAATTGTATATTTACGCTTTTATAATAAATTCCAATACGGGTTATTCTTAAAATTATGTATTCATACTTTGTAAAATCAACAATCTTTTTTAATTCACTAATTCTCTCGTTATCAACTTTTATTTTATTTACTCTGTTAGGTATTAAATGAATCTCTGTTTTTCTGAATTTATGCGCATTGGCAAAGTATGTTTCATTTTCTTTGCTAAATAAGATGAGATTATGGGCAAAAGGGAAATATATTTTAGGATTTTCACCACCACACTTGGTGAGTATATTGGGAATTTTATAAGCTTCAGAAATAATTCGTGCAAAAAAATGAGATGGTATATCAAAAGAATGAATTACATCAGGCTTGTTTTCTTTAATATTTGAGATTAAATCTTTATATAGATTGTATACGATAAAAGAAGGTGAATTAATTTCATCTACCTTTAAGGCAGTATCTTTTAATGCTATTGATTTAGAATGACCAATATGTATTATCCTCACATTATGTATTCCTGTAAGGGCCTCAGCTGTAGTTAATAGGCTATAATAATGGCCGCCAATTCCTTCTTTTTCACTATTGACAGTAGATATCAAATATAAAATCTTCATTATCAAATAATTCGCTGCTCCACTTCTAAATTTACTCCAAATTTTTCTTTTACTCTATTTCTGGCTATGTCAATTAGGGCGATAATGTCTTTCCCGGTAGCGTTTCCGATGTTAACAATAAATCCGCTATGTTTTCTGGATATTTGTGCCCCACCAATTGTGAAACCTTTTAACCCCAGCTCATCTATCATAGGCCCAACATATCGTCCTGCCGGTCGTTTAAAAACACTTCCGCAGTTGGGATATACGCGGGGTTGCTTTGCCCAGCGACTTTGCTTGGTTTCTTCCATTTTGGCTTTAATTTGCTCAGAGTTTCCTTTTCCCAGCATGAACAAGGCTTTAAGTACGATTTTGTTGGTATGTTTTTGGAAAAAACTGTTGCGATATTCAAAGCCTAGATCTCTTTTTGCTATTTCTTTAATTTGCATGTCAGACAAATCGAGGTAACGTACTTTTACAAGAATGTCACTTATTTCACCCTCCTTGGTGCCTGCATTCATTACCACGGCACCACCCACTGAACTGGGGATATCATAAAAAATTTCAAGTCCGGTTAAACGGTGTTTCAAAGCTGTTTCACTCATTTGTAAAAGAGTTGCCCCTGCTTCAGCTTCAATTTCCGTGTTGTTAACCGTCACCTTATCAAAACATCCGTTGAGGATGATAAACTCTTCATCGTAATGCTCCTTGCTCAGAATGATGTTGTTGCCGTTGCCAAGAATAATATGCCGTTTGTTTTTATTTTGTCTGAATATTTCAATTATATCGCTATCGTTTTCGGGAAACCATGCTTTGGCGCAGACTGCTTTTACGTGGTAGGCGTTGTAATTTGTAAGGTTGAAATTGCATATAAAATTCATTTTTATTCCGTTTTATAATTTTTTATCACTCGGAAAATTGAACTTGTCAAATAAATAAAATAAAACACCATCCCAATACTAAATAGAATTATTGCTTGTTTAGCAGAAAGATTTAAGAAATGACAAATAGTGAATATTGCAGCTACAAATAAAACACGTACAATATTTAATGTTAATTGTAAATCCATTCGTTCATAAACATTAAACACGCTTGCAATTGGAGCAGAAATAAAGGCCATTAAAACATAAATTGAAAGAAATCTTGCGTAAACACCTGCATCATACCATTCCTCACCAAAAACAAATCCAAATATCCAAGGTCCAAAAATCATTAAAAAAGCAACAGGTATTAACCCGAAAAAAAATAGTTTCTTTATTAGTGAAACTGATAAATTATAAATTTTATCGGGATTGTTTCTCCCAAATCTTGATATTTCGGCATAATATACCTGTGATA
>JAXGTM010000270.1:0-2311 GCA_040774925.1 Atribacterota bacterium
AAAGTTTGTGAAAGAATGCCACTACCAAAACCAAGATAAAATCCAAACAACTGCCCTGATGTAGAATGCAAAATAAAAAAGGTAAGAAACCCCAATGACAACACTATTAAAGATCGCTTAAAGGGGTTGGCAACTGATAATCTCTTAATGGTTTGAATAGGAATAAAAAATAATTTGTACCAAAAGTATATAAACACAAGGTATCCTATAATGCCTACACTAAATAATAAATTTGCCAATCCTGCATGCCCATTGCCATTATCTTTATAAAAATCCGTAAATCCCCAGCCAAGTACCGGCCTTTTTGACCAATATTTAATAAGAACCTTTGAATATTCATCCCTTGAACTTGTTCCACCAGCTGAAACATCCCCCTTCAGTATAGATTCAACTGTCGAAATTCTTTTAAGAGATCCCTGAAACTGTTTACTTAGCACAGGTATCTTTAACAGCAATGGCACCAAGATAAGTACCAGTATTATTGCTGATATTGTTTTTCTACTCTTCTGTACAATAGCGAAATACAATAGCACTACAATAGAGAAAGAAATAAACCAACCTCTTGTTGCTGTTAACAAAATAGATAAATATGAAATAATTATTACCAGAAGAAGATAATTATTTCGAAACAGATTTTTTTTGAACTTCAGGAAAAACATCGCTCCAATAAAAGCCATTTGCATTATAGCACTGCTGCTTATGGGACGGGCTTCCTGAGCATTATAATTATCAGGATCCAGTTGTTCTAATTGGAAGTCATCATAGATTGTCATTGGATTAAAATCCGTACCTAAGAGGTAAGATGGGGGATGTCCTAAAGCCAAATGCAAAAGCTGGGTAGAGAATCCAATAAAAACAATAATAAAGGCTATTCGGAAAAGAAAAATCCAATCGTCAAATTGATCTAAAAGTTTAGGAATACTATATACTAAAGACCAGACAAAAAGCCATTTTATCGTTATTAAAATAGAAATAAAAGAAGTGTTTAATAATGCAGTATATAATAATAACAATACAATTAACATGAACAATAATTGATAGGATTTTAAAAAGACAGTTTGAAATTTGGTCTTTTGTTTAATTGCTTTAATAAAAGCAACATAGATAAAAACTTCTATAAATCTTAAGTTAACACCCGAAATAAAAGGAAGCCCATAGTTAAAATCCTGAGGGAATAAATTGCCCGGAGGATCCAGCATAAATAAAACAAGCATAAACCAGAATGCATTTTTATCAGACCTCCAGAACAAAAACAACAAAATGCCGAAATAGATGTAAGCAAAACTATCAGCCAGGAAATATACTGCTATAATGGCACCTGCGTAAAGAAGGAAGAAGTTTACAATATCTCTATTTGTGTACTTGGAATTCAAATGCTTTAAAGTGTCAAAGCTGAAAAAATAATATCTGCTGCAGTATGAATATTATACTTCTGAAGCACGGTATGTTGAAGTCTTTCTACCAGAGTAGTTCTTTCAAAATCGTTATTAATAAAATATGCTGCTAATTCAGGGATTTCATCATAGTTTTTTATCAATGGCAAGCCACTGCCTTTGAGTATGTCCTTTAAATCCTTCCTGTATTCAACTAAAGGCATTACACCGGCAGCAATACAATCAAGTACTCTTACATGAAATCCATTAATAATTCCAGGATTAGCATCAACAGGAATGATTTTTGAGCAATTCATCATTACATTTAATTCATTATCCGGCAAATATCCTTGTTTTAGGACAAAATGTTCCTCTAACTCTGGGAAATATGTAAACCAATATTTCCAAGATTTAGGTCCTAAAAAGTAAAAATTATAGTTGCAAAACTTGCTAAGGAAGAGGGCTCTTTTATACCCCCAGGTATCCTTGTAGGGACTGCCCATAAAAAAAACATCACTCGCATACCTTTTAAATTGTTCTGCATTTGGGTCAATTTTGAAATGATGTTGTTCATTATAACCTGGAATAAGGTATTCAGTTTTACTGGCACCTAACATCTTGCATTGTTCCAACCAGTATGTATCAGGAGCAAAAACGACATCCGCCCTCCTCATTAGACCTATAATATGTGGTCTTTTTTGAAGGAACAAAGGACTGTCGGCCAAATATACACCAAGTTTGGTACTCTTTGTTGTTTTCTCAATTGTGTCAGCGCTAAGCATCTGGTCGTTATACACAAAGATGAGATCTGGCTTTTTTCTGGTAATAATCTCAGCATATTTTTTCTGAATTTGCTTAAAATAGAAGCTACGAATTCTATGTTCGATAATACCTGGCAATCTACCCGACTTATCCAGCAGCCGATGAAAAGATCCGGG
>JAXGTM010000271.1:0-2301 GCA_040774925.1 Atribacterota bacterium
AAAGCAAAAACCATGACAAGCCCATTAATTATACCGTCTGTGTTATAAGCAGGCCTGTCTAAATCGTTTTGATGGAGATTTGTAATGACGAGATACTATAACATATTATTCTCCTCAATCCATTTCCTTACTCTTTCATGTTCTGCCTGGTATTATTTTTCATCGTATACTTAGTTAATCGTACTTCCTTTATAATTTCCTGAAACCTTGGTTCTAAACGCAGGTTATCAAAATCAGGATTGTTGTTGATTCTGGGAATATTGGAGGATCTTTCTTCAAGTGCTTTTTCCAACCAGTTCAATGCCTCTGGTTTTTTATCCAACATTGCATACCATCTTGCTAAAGAAAGAGGTGAAGGACTAGAACTTTTAAGCTGTAAATCAATCCACCAGATTAAGAGACCCTCAATTCCAGATTTGCTATAGATTTCTTTTACATTATCTGCATACTTTGCATTTAGTGTATCCATTTGTAGAATTTTCTTTATTTCTTCCATAGCTCTAAGATTTTCACCCATTCTCCAATAAATAGGAAAACAGCCCCAATCTACACTGGTATATGTTTGAGGAGATAGTTCTTCTGCTTTCAGATACTCATCAAGAGATTCTGTAAATCTACCTTGATTATAATAATAAAGTGAACTAAACCAGTGACTTAAATGAGAGAATGGATCGAGTTCCATGGCACGATTAATTTGTAAACGAGCATCGTCATCTTTTCGTAAAATATCCAGCAAGTTAGAGTAAAATTGATGGGCATCTGAAGAATTTGGATTTAATTCAATGGCAAGATTATATTCTTTCTGCGCTTCCTTCCAATTCCATTCATCCCAAGCCAGAATAGAACCAATGACCATATGTGCTTCTGCAAGATTTCTATCAATCTCAAGAGCCTTTGTTGCTGTTTTTTTTGCTCTGGCATATCCTTCCATTTTTGGACACCCTCCATTCCATGTGAGGACAAAATATGCATTCGCCAATCCTGCATAGGCTAATGCAAATTCCGGATCTTTTGCTATTGCCATTTCGAAAAAAGCAATACTCTCTTTGAAGGACCTGACTATATTCAGGTAAAAGCGTCCCTGTAGGTATAAATCATACGCCTCCAGATTATTTGTTTGAGTTTTTTCAATAAGTTGTTTTTCTTCAGGTGTTATTTTAACTTTTAATTCTTTCGCGATAGCTTTTGCTATCTCACTTTGTATCTGGAATAGATCGTCTGTTCCCTCTAGTTCCTCTTCATAAGAATTGGCCCATAGATAAGCTTCTTTGCCTTTTGCCTTTATTAATTGAATTCTCAGCCGAAATTTATTAGCATATTTTTGACCACTCCCTTCAATAATGTAATTCACTCCAAGTTTCCTTGCAATTTCGGGAATTGCTGACCTGTTTGTTCCTTTAAATTGCTCTGTAGATGTTCGTGGGAGAACCCTGAAATCACTTATTTTCATTAGATTATTAAGGATTTCATTCATTATCCCATTTATAAAATAGGCATTTTCCTGATCAGGACTGTCATTTATAAATGGTAATACTGCAATAGATTTTTCTATCTTCCCGGTTGGTTTGAACTGTTTCGGAATAAGGAGAATACCAAAGACAATTAATAATAAGGCTATAACTGATCTAACCACAACTTTTGTTCTCAGATCCTTTCTGCTTCCAGATTTGACTTTGAGATCTTTTTTAACTACTTCTTCGGGAAACTGATCTTGTTTTTTTAATGCTGAGATAAGCTCCTTAACAGCATTTGCAACTTTATTGATCTGGTTACGGTAATATGTTTTGTTCAGGTTATTATCTGGATTATCTTCATTTGATCTCAGAGGCCTGTTAACTCCTGGTTCTTTGTAGATGAACTCAATCCCGCGGATAAATCCACCAAGTTCATTCTCAATAAGTTTTTTATCATCAGCATCAAGGTCATGTATCTGAACAGGAAGAATACGGCTTCCCACATTCCCACTGCTTAACTTGATTTCTTTTCCAAACTTATCTTCCTTAGTCAGTTTATTAAAGGAACAAAACTCATACAGCCAGGCAAAACTTTCAGGATCACAATAGGTTCTTGAAATAATTGGTATAAAGACGAGGCATTTTAATTTCTCTTTCAGGGAAGCATCAACATTGTGTGTCTCTAATAATCCGTCATGCGGATTAATGTCAAAATAAACGCTGATTTCTTCCTTAAAGGTTGCCTCAAGTTCCTTTTTCAGGTTGTCAACAAACTCAGTTACCCACCCATCGTATTTATTGTCCTTCTGGCGGTAACTGATGAATATGTCGTAATTATATCCTGCAA
>JAXGTM010000272.1:0-2283 GCA_040774925.1 Atribacterota bacterium
AAAGAACTTAAATTTATAATAAATATTTGCATTATATTTCTATGATTTAAATTTTATTCGTTTATAAACAAAAATAAAAACTTGCTCTTATCGATTATTATGCAAGTGGAAAGGATAATGTAATGAATGAATCCTTCTGCCCTAATCTATATCTTCTGTTGATTGAAATCCTTCTTCAGATAAATCTTTACCTGAATACAAATCCCTACTTATATTCTCAAGCGGATTGAATAATCTGGAATGATTCGGCCCTGTTTCAACCTCCGCTTCATTAATCATCTCTTTTTCAAGCATATCAATATGCAATTTTAAAGTGTTTTTTAGTTTTTCAAAAATATGTTGCCTGTTTTTTTTCAAAGACGCTATTTCATTGCTCAAATCAATTATATCCTGCTTAGCTTTTTGTTTAATCTTTTCAGCTTCAATTTTAGCATTTTCAAGTATAGCCTGTGCCTCTATCTGTACATTTTCTTTAATATTTGAAGCACTTTGTTGAGCACTAACCAAAGCATTCCTTAATATATCTTCCATCCTTGAGTACTCTTCTATTCTTGTCTGCAGCCTTTCAAGCTCTTCTTTATTTTTTATATTTTCATTGAGTATTTCTTCATAATCTTTAGCTATCCTATCTAAAAAATTATCAACTTCATCCTCATTATATCCCCTAAAAGATCTGCCAAACTGTTGTTGTTCAATGTCCATTGGAGTAATTTTCATTAATTATTATCCTCCTTATCTTTGCAGTCTATTTTCATCTAAAAATATATCCCCTGTATCCTGTTATTAAAACCAATAATATAAATTCATAATAAGTCTTATTAATGACATTCTAAGCAAATTAAGCAAAAAAAAGACAATTAAGGGCGATAGATCAATTCCTGCACCACCAAAAGATATTATAATGCGAAAAGGAGCCAGAATAGGCTCGGTAATCTTATAAATAAATCTAATGACAGGATTATTATAGTCAATGGGAATCCAAGACAGGAATATTCGTGCTAAGATAATATAGTTATACACCCTGAACAAAGTATTAATTATTTTAATAAATATCATTTAATATCTCAGAAAGTTCTACTTTAAAATAGTATTGACCGGTTTAATTTATAACCCGTATTTCTGTAAATCAAATAATTGAAAATGATTTATTGTTTGATTAGAACTTGCATATACTATAACAAAAACAAATATTTTTTTCAATATATTTAAATAGAACCGATTTAATCAAACACTTTAATTATAATTTCATAAAAGACATCTGGTTATCGAACAATATTGAAAATATACCAGGCAAATATTAACAAATTTTCAATGCAGTTCCACCAAGATATGCTTCCTGTACCTTTTTGTTGCCTTTTAATTCAACACTTGGACCACTTATGGTGATATTACCCGTTTCCAGAACATATCCGCGGTTAGATACAGAGAGAGCTTTTCTCGCATTCTGTTCAACCAGTAAAATGGCAACATTTTGTTCATTTATTTCTTTAATAATCTTAAAGATCTGCTTTACAAGAATAGGAGCCAAACCTAAAGACGGCTCATCCAACAACAACAATTTTGGGTCACTCATCAATCCTCTGCCAATTGCCAGCATTTGTTGTTCACCACCAGATAGAGTACCGGCTAATTGTTTTTTCCTTTGTTTCAGGATTGGAAAAAGGTCGTAGACACGGTTCTTTCTATTCTGCACCATTTGATGATCAAATCTACGATTGTAAGCACCTAAATTTAAATTTTCCTCAACTGTTAGGGTGGCAAAAACTCTTCGACCTTCCGGTACATGAGAAATGCCATCGATAACAATACGATGAACTTCGTGGTTCTTCAATGATTTATTGTAGTAAAGAATATCACCTTGATGGATGGGTATTAAACCGGATATTGACCTCAATAATGTACTTTTCCCTGCTCCGTTTGCTCCTAATATAGTGACAATTTCACCGGTATTAATCTCAAGAGATATTCCCTTTAAAGCTTTTATAGAACCATAACTGATTTGGAGGTTATCAATTTTTAGTAAACTGCTCATTGTAGCATTCTTCCTCCTCTTCCTCGTCTTCTTTGCCCAAATAAGCCTCGATAACAACAGGATTATGGTAAATATATTCAGGTTCTCCTTCAGCGATCTTTTTGCCCTCATCCATTACAGTAACCCAATCAGAGATGCCCATCACAACATTCATATCATGCTCAATCAGCAGGATAGTTAATTCATCTTTTACCAGATCTTTAAGAAAGTTCATAACATATTCAGTTTCTTTGTCATTAAGTCCGCTGCTT
>JAXGTM010000273.1:0-2278 GCA_040774925.1 Atribacterota bacterium
ATTATAAGGGGCCTGTACTTAATAAGTAGCCCTGATGTTGTTGTTGCGATACCGGCGATCAACAACATAATAGCTGGTGGATTTATTTCCATTTTTATACAAAGTAATGTTGCAATAAAAAACGAAGCAGCAGTTACAGACCAGAGATTTTTGAAATAGCTTTCTATATAGCTGAATACTTTTTTATCTCTATTTATCCTATGTTCCATAAAAAGCATTATTATAAAGCCGATAAAAATATACACAGCCCAATTACACAAACTTACAAGTCCTATTGATGCTTCTCTACTATACAAAATTTTTAAGATGATGAAATTAGACAAGCTGGCAATAGCTAATACCCAGCCCCAGAGGAGAAATACTTTTGCAGTTTGTCTAAAATTCAGCTTAAAGCTGGTAATAGCTTTATTGATGATACTAAAGCTCTCTTCCGGTGTCAAGTTAATATTTTCCATATTTCGAATTGTTAATTATTTTATATAGGTACAAATATAATCTAGTTAATATTATTAACCTAATAATTTTTTTATTATTTTTATATTTTCATATTAACTAACACTTTATCAGAATATTAAATATTGGACTTAAGTAAGAAAATATCACCCAGCAATACGGTAGAATTAATAAGAAGGTTGACGGTTATGCGCCGGTGCGGGGTACCATTCAGCCAGCTGGCGGATACCCGGTGCTGTAGTCAGGTTACATAACCTCCGCATATTGCAAGGCCGTCAGACTGTCTATTACTCCGATTTTACGATAGTTAGTATTTTGTAATATTGTAAATATTAGTAATTTATAATTACAATTTTCATTAAATAGGAGATTATTAGACAGACTCCCGTTAGCAGCATGCTGATAGTTCACATCCATATAAATCTTTAACCATGAAAAACCTGAGGCAAGATTTTGAACCTCCTGAAGCAATTGCAAAATGGGGATGGAAATTCCACCATATTGGAATTCCTACAAATAAAAAAATGCCTAATGAAGCTTATCTACCACAGTTTAAGTTTTATGTTTCTGGCTTTTCGTCATCACCTTTCGGTATAGAATGGATGAGATTTGAAAAAAACTCACCGGTTAACTCGTTAGTTCAAAAAGTACCTCATATTGCTTTTGAAGTAGAATACCTAGATTTGGAACTTAAAATACACCAATTTAAAATCTTAACCCGCTCAAATAGTCCGAGTAATGGAGTGAGGGTTGCCATGATTGAACACAACGGAGCACCAGTTGAATTAATTGAATTCGCAAAGGAATAAACAGCCTACGGCTAACAGGTCGATATATGCAATTGGTGCTCCCTGGTACGACAATTAGGTAAAGAAAATGAGACCGTTTTGTGGCTGGCGCAACGGTCTGCCCGTGAACTAAAGATTTAACCTGATGAGCAAAAGAAATTATGGAATTTATAATATCCTGGCATCATTAAGAGGATATAAAAGGCATCATTTAACTAAAAGAAGATAACGCCATGGAAAATTTAATTATCGCTCTTAGAAATAATCCAAGAATAAAAAATAGGTAAAATTGAACAAAGGATCTACATCTAACTTATTAACAAATGATACAAGCTCCACAAAACGAACAAGCAACCAGGATTGGAAATTGGATTGCTCCAAGACTTGAAAAGTTTGAGATAATACTTTTCGTAGTCTTTATCATTTCAATAATGCTAAGAACTTCAACTGACTTGCCTGTAGTGTTACTATTAGTCGTGTCACTCATGACACTTTCGACACTATATTTCTTCGCTGCATTTGCAAGTATAAATGATGAATATGCTGGTGGCATGGAAATCTTTCTTCATAAACTTGCCTCATGGTCATGTAGTATAGTACTGGTCGGTGCATTGTTTAGAATACAGATGTGGCCCGGTTCAAAGCTTTTACTACAGATAGGTTGTATTAATTTAATCATTGCTCTGCCAATAATTCTGTATACTAACTCAAAAAAAACAGAATTACAGTTTTTCAATGTCAGATATATTCTACGCCTTGTTTTGATTCTTGGCCTTGGTCTCTTCTTAACATTTGCTTCAAATGATGTTTTGTTAAAATATAAAATAATAAGTATTGCTGCTGGTATCAAATTGAAGACAACCTAATTTACTTGATTAAAGAATAATGAATAAGGCAATTTTTCTCGACCGGGACGGAACAATTATTAAAGACAGGGGATATATCAACGACATAAAAGATATTGTTTTCTATGACTTTACATTCGACTGTTTAAAAGAACTTCAAAAATATTTCCTATTATTTATTATAACAAATCA
>JAXGTM010000274.1:0-2259 GCA_040774925.1 Atribacterota bacterium
AAATTTTGATTAATATTTATGTTCTCATGAGATGATACTCTTTTATAATCCATTTTTATCTGCCATCCATTTGAAACATTCTTTGATGTATTTTGGCACTGTAATAGATTTACCACTACTTATTTCTTCGGAAAGTTCTTGCGCATAAAGGCCCTTATCTTTAATTGAATATAGAAACATTGTTCCTAGATATAGCTTAATTAACTTGGGATCAGTAATTTCTGATAAATCATTAGTATTGTGATTTTCCTTGAGTATTCCGTCCATTTGTTTAGATCTTTCGTTCTGGAAAGTATTCGATATTTTTTCAATACTCAGATTTTCAATGCTCATTTTTTTCAAATTTTCCCATGCATCACAATATCTCATAGAATCGTGAAAGATCAATGGCATTAGATCAGGATTATCCATATACAACTGATATTCAAACGTCCAACCTTCATTAGACTTATAGCCAGAATCTTCATCTTGTGAGAACACTTTAATATTAGCCGATTTCAAAGCCTTGATACTTTCTATATTCGGATTTTTGCTGTCAGGTTCCGCTTGAAATATTGGCGGACAGGATTTGTTTTGCTTTCCTTGAACAGGATCTAAGTCCGTTAGACAGGCAATCTGCTTATATATTGCGGTATTAGGATTCTTATTTGTATCAAACATTCTTAAAAAGGGAATGAAATAGCGCCCAGACAAATTAATAATAGAAATATGTCTGTTTTGTATGTTAGATGTATCGGCTTTCATAAATTGCGGTATTAGCATTTGTTCCGCTAACCCCTCAATAAGAATAAGTTGATTAGTAAAAAACAAATTGGATCGTGTGACATCTAAAAATCGTTCTACAAATTTCTTGTCTTTTGGATTATCGATAAACGTTTCCCCAGGATATCCAATTTTAACACCACTTTTATATTTACTGAGAACAATAAGATCATCTAAACTAGCAGCAGCTGTAATATTGGGAGAATGCGTGGTTATAATCACCTGCTTTGCTGTTTCACTAGTTGTACCATCCTTGATATTATTTTGTAAAAATTTCAAAAAATCATATTGCATATCAGGATGAAGATGTGCCTCAGGTTCTTCTATTAATAGAAATGGAAAAACACTTGAATTATCACCAAAATAAGAATTGGAACGACTTTGCTGAAGTTCAGCTAATACTAAAGAAATATAAATTAAATTGTTATATCCTAGCCCATTTAAATTTATTGGCACATTTGATTCACCATTTTTAACAACTAAACTAAATTCTTTTAGGATATCGTGATCATTTAACGCACTATTGAATTCTGGTTCTTCACCATCAAAAGTAGCCCCGGTTTGGCTTGAATACTTCAGCATTTCCTTTTTACCCTCTTTAAATCTAGGGCTAAGATTATTCAATAGTTTCACAGCCAGCTCATGAAAATCTTTATGTCGCTTTTGCATCTTCTTTTCGATGTCAGATTTTTTCAACTCTTCATTGCTTTTTAAATCGTAATCAATAAAAAAATTTAAAAGTTTATTGAGTAGATATTTGTTTCCCGAATTCATTCTTTTTTCAGCATCTCGAATAGCTGGCAAATATTGGCAATTAAAACGACTTAACGAATTATCCATTAATGGTTGTGCGGACTCTCCTACAAAATATTTTCTTTGGTATTTTGGAAGAAACTCATCTTCCAACTCTAACCAGACACTGCCTATATCGTCTAAGTCTTTTACGGCGTCCAGATATGCTTTTTCATATTTAGTTGGAAGTTGAAACTGCATAGTAATCTTTGCCTTATATGGATTATCTATATCAGTCAGCCAATTGCGTATTGCTAGAAGATCGTCGCTATCACTACCTTCTTTGTTTGATTTTTGCAAGTTAACTGACACAGTGATTTTAGGAGAGCAGTTTTTCAATTCTTCTTTTGTTTCAGTCTTACTAAAATCATTTATATCTAATCCAAATTTATTTTTGTCGAAGATTAATCTTATTGCTGATATTATCGTGGTTTTTCCAATATTGTTAGGCCCGACTAAAATGTTAATTCCCTCTGTAAAACGAATTATTTGTTTTTCCTTAAAAGTTCTGAAGTTTGTTATTTCAACACTTGATATGAACAATTTAATATTCTCCAATCTTATAGATTGTTATAACTTTAATGTTAATCCATCTTGCTAAATTATACTCTATAGTGTTGTACAGTTGACTTCTAAAGGTTAGATATCTCAGAATGTAGGGCAAAAAATGCATTTAAATATGAAGGACAGATCAACCACTAAATG
>JAXGTM010000275.1:0-2226 GCA_040774925.1 Atribacterota bacterium
GTATACCTTTAATTGAAACAAAAAACTTAAAGAAAATTTTTCAAACGGTAAAGGGAGATTTATATGCAGTTGATGATGTAAATATTATAATAAACAAAGGTGAAACGTTAGGTATAGTAGGTGAATCTGGTTGTGGAAAATCTACGTTGGGTAGAACCATTCTTAGACTTGTAGAGCCAACATCAGGGAAAATACTATATAATGGCGATAATATAGTAAAATATAATAATCAAAAAATGTATGAGATGAGAAAGAAAATGCAAATAATTTTTCAGGATCCCTATGCGTCTTTAAATCCACGAATGACAGTTAGTGAAATAATAATGGAGCCTATTTTAGTGAATAAGACGATAACTAATAAGAAAAGGATAAGCGATAGAGTAAGCGAGCTAATGGAAACAGTGGGTTTGGCAGAGAGATTTGTAAACACTTATCCTCATGAGTTAGATGGTGGAAGAAGGCAGCGAATAGGTGTTGCAAGAGCTTTAGCTTTAGAACCTGAATTTATTGTATGTGATGAACCTGTTTCAGCTCTTGATGTATCGATACAAGCTCAAATATTGAATCTTTTAATGGATTTACAAGAAGAAAAAGGTTACACATATATGTTTATTACTCATGATTTAAGCGTAGTAAAGCATATAAGTAACAATATTGCGGTAATGTATTTAGGTCAATGTGTGGAAATAGCGTCTTCAAAAGAACTATTTAGCAATCCATTGCACCCATATACATTAGCACTTTTAGATGCAATCCCGGTACCCAATTTGAATCCAGAAAACAAATTAAAAAAAATAATTAAAGGGGAAGTAACAAGCCCTATTAATCCAAAACCTGGCTGCCGTTTTGCTCCTCGTTGCACATATGCAACAAAGGACTGTGTAAAAGAAGATTTTTCCCTTAAAGAAATTAAACCTGGACACTTTGTTTCATGTATATTATAGGCAAACAAGGGATACAGACTTGATAAAAAAGAAAATACATTATGGCTGGTATATAGTTGCTTGTTGTGCAACACTAACATTAGGCTCTACTGGAATTATATATGATTGCTCTGGAATATTTATAAATCCGGTAAGCAATGATTTTGGTATTGGTGTTAGCAAGTTAACTTTTTATCTGACAATCAGTTTACTTACAAGAGTATTTATGTTGCCTATAATTGGTAATATAATTGAAAGAGTCAATCTTAAAAAGCTTATAATAAGCACAGTGATTATTCAAAGTTTAACTTTCATGTCTATGTCTACTTTCACATCTGTTTATCAATATTATTTTGCAGGAATAATTTATGGTATTACTGGTAGTGTATCCATATTTATGTTTGTTCCCACGATACTGAATAACTGGTTTAAGGATAAATTAGGTTTTGCTATTGGTATAGCAATGACTTTCTCAAGTGTAGGATCAATTATTTTTCAGCCTATTGGTTCCAATTTAATAAATATTTTTGGTTGGAGAATTGCCTACTTTATTCTTGGCGCTTCTGCAGCACTTATCGTGCTGCCTATGATGATTTTTGTACTTAAAGAAAAACCTTCTGACATAAGAATTGAACCATATACAGTTGAAAATAAAGAGGATAAATCTATAGAAACAAAAGAGGGGAAAAATATCGAAGAAAACGACGGAATGATGGCAAAAGAAGCCATAAAATCATCTCTTTTTTTTCTAGTTATAATAGTTACTATATGTATCTCTTATATTGGTAGCATGGTTTATCATACGGCAAACTTTGCAATAAGTACGGGAATTGCAATAGCTATATCAGGCTTCGTATCTTCCACAACTAGTCTTGGACTTATAGTAGGGAAACCAATTTTGGGTTATTTAAATGATAAGGCAGGTGTAATAAAAGCTACTTTAATTTATGCTATTTTAGGAATCATAGGATTGAGTTTTTTACTTTTTTCTTATACCAATTATACATTATTATTTTTAGGAATATTTTTACTAGGTATATCCATGTCTTTATTAGTGGTTGAAATACTTTTAATTGTTAAAAAAGTGTTCGGCTCAAAAGATTATAGTGTTATATATTCGTATGTTATGACTGTTAGTTCTTTAGCTATGGCTATAGGTGCTACATTAAATGGTAAACTTTATGACATTAGCGGGAATTATTTATCTGTATTTTATATTATGATTGTATTAAATATTATTTTGTCTGTTACAATTTTAGTAATTGGAAAGAAACAAAAAGTAGTAAATAAAATAAAACTTATA
>JAXGTM010000276.1:0-2213 GCA_040774925.1 Atribacterota bacterium
AATGGCAGTGAGTTTATCAATGATGAGCTCATTCGATACTGTGAGAGCGAACATATCACCTTTACCAGAGCAAGACCATATCGTAAGAATGATTCATGCTTTATTGAACAAAAAAATTGGTCAGTAATAAGAAGGACAGTCGGTTATGGACGATATGATACAGAAGAGGAGCTTAGAGTATTAAACCAACTCTATAGTAATCTCAGGCTCTATGTGAATTTCTTTCAACCGGTGAGGAAGTTGGTGCAAAAAGAGAGATTCGGAAGTAGAATCAAGAAGCACTATGATATAGCACAGACACCATACCGCAGAGTTCTATCTTCTCCACATATTAAAGATGAAATTAAGATGCAATTACAAAGACTATATGATAAGCTAAATCCAGCACAACTGAAAAGAGAGATTAGCAGGTTACAGAATAAACTTTATAGATTGAATAGCTTAAAGCAAAATAGAGATAGAGAGACTGCCCGGGATAGGAAACCTCAAGGCAGTCTCGAGTACATTTCTACTTGAGGCAGCGTATCAGCTTTCAAGTACATTTTTATGTGAGGCAACAGGGTGGCTAAAACTTGTTAGTAATCATTCTTGTTCTTAATAAAATTATTAAATCTAAAATATCCCTGGTAGTTATGTTGGTGATAGTATTTAAAATAATTTTCTTGCTTTATATTTATATCGTTTAGAACTACCCCTAATATATTCGCTTTTGCCTTTTTTAGTAATTCCTTTGCCTGCTTAGCAGCATCGTAAGAAACTTTACCGGAATTTATAAAAAGTAAGACTCCATCTACCTGATTAGCCAAATCTAAACTATCTGAGAAACCCATTATCGGGGGTGCGTACAAAATGATTATATCTGCATAGCTTTTCAACTCTTCAACCAATGATCTCATTTTTTCTGAATAAAGCAACTTTGAAGGATTTGGGGGAATAGGTCCTCCTTTTATAAAGAACAGAGTTGAATGATTACCCTCCACATTTTGTATTACATCAGAAAGCTTTTCATCTACCAGCAGGATATTTGTCAATCCCGGCTTACCATCTACATCAAATATTTTGTGAAGAACTGGTTTTCGAAGATCACAATCAACTAAAATTACCCTTTTTCTACTTTCAGCAATACTTAAAGCAAAATTAGCAGCAAAGATATCCATTCCTTCTTGAGGAACAGGACTTGCAATCAACATAGTTTTAAATTTTTTTTTCGGATAAACAAATTCCACATTGGACCTTAAAATGCGGTAAGCCTCACTTATATATGATTTTGGATTACTCTTGAAAATTAATTTTCGAAACATGTTAGACATATATTAGGATTTATCCTTTTTTGTTTTAAACCAATTTTCTTTAATGGGATTTTTGGGTATAATCCCTAAAACAGGTAGATTAAGAACATTTTCAACATCCTTACTATTTTTAATAGTATGATCTGTATATTCCAGGAAAAAGGATAACAAGGTTCCTACAATTATCCCCAGTGCAATTCCAATTGCAAGATTTAAAACTTTTCTGGGCTTGATAGAGGTTTCCGGCGGCAATGCCTTATCAATAATTCTAATATCAACAAATTCCATAACCTCGTTTATGCGAGATTCCTGATACTTTTCCAGCAACAGAAGATAGATATTTTCTGATACCCTGACAGTCCGTTCTAAATCGGCTAAACGTAATTCTATATCTTCTATTCCTTCTTTGTTCCGGACATCCTGTAATTCCTTCTCCTGGGCAGCAAGTTCTTTTTCTTTTTCTTGTAATTGTTCTTCTATAAATTTTGTTGCTTCACTTGCATTGGACCGATTAATTATAAGAAACTTGTCAATAAATACCTCAGCAGTCGTGTTGGCAATACTGGCAGACAGTATTGGGTCAATGCTCTCACAGCTTATCTCAATCATATTGGCATCTTTTACTGCATTAATATATAAAGAGTTTCTAATTTGTTTTATATTATTTCGCATTTGTGGTGTAATTACGTTAGCATTATCAATATTGGTTGAAATATTTGAGTTATTGCTATTATTGGCACCTTTTATTTTTAAAAAGGCTTTATATATCAGACTAAAAGGCCATTTTAAACTTTCCAACCTTTCTTTTTTTATCTTTTCATGAATGGTATCATAAACATCATCAGGTAATTTTTCAGCCACTCCTTGAGCTATATTATGACTCTTTAATATTGCAATATATGTTTCAATTTCATCAGAACCCCC
>JAXGTM010000277.1:0-2174 GCA_040774925.1 Atribacterota bacterium
GCAAAACTACGATTCTTTATTTCATTAATTATCGACCAAGACAAACTTGAAAACAGAGAAAACTTTGGTATCAGGAGTTTACCCAACCTTGAAACAAAATTTGTTGCTGCAAATACACTGATTTCGTTGGATAAGCCACAATTAACGACTGGTGATATTTTTCTTAATGATACATATCAAAAAATTAATGCTTTAAGTGCCCAATTAAAAGAAATCAGACATAGATATTTTAATGCAAAAATTAGAGACGAGAAATTAAAATTCCAGAGAGAAGATAAAAAACTAAGAAAAAAAATAAGTGACCTTTTAGTTAAAGTTGGACATACGACAATAAATGCTCACAAAATAGCGGCTTTTGACCCTTATGACCAAAATCACTTTGCAGATTGGTTTGACCCTGAGTGGATGTTTGGTAAAGACATTGAGAATGGCTTTAATATTATAATAGGGAATCCACCTTATATAGCAGGTAAGAGTGGATTATTATCAGAATCAGAAAAAAAATATTATAATAATAAATTTGAAACAGCAGAATACCAACTTGATACGTATATTCTGTTTGTTGAACAAGGAATATTATTACTTAAAAGTAATGGAGTGCTAACATACATAATGCCAAATACTTGGCTTGCAAATATTAGACTTACAAAAATCAGAAAGTTTCTGCTTGAGAAAACTACTATAAATGAAATATTAATTATGCCAGATGATGTTTTTTTAACGGCTGTAGTGGATACAACAATTTTATTCTGTTGCAAAAAATATCATCCCAGACATAAAATTAAAATAAGTTCATTTAAAGAATGGAGACATAATTCATTATATGAAATAGAGCAAGAATCATTTAAAGAAAATAGTGGACAGATACTTGATATCGGAATAGACCAAAGTTCACGTTCCCTATTAAAAAAGATATCTGAATCAGGAACTCTAATTTCTGAAATTTGTGACATCAATAGGGGGGTGCATGCATATAGGAAGGATGGATACGGAAAGTCAAAATATGGCAAAGGATATCAGACTGAACGTGATTATAATGAGCATAGTTATCATGCAGAAACCAAACTGGATAATACATATTTTAGAGAAGTAAGAGGTAAAAATATTCTTCCTTTTTATCATAGTTTTTCTGGTTATTACATAAGTTGGGGAGATTGGCTGGCTGAACCAAGAGAATGGAAATATTTTGAGGGAGAAAGGATTTATCTAAGAAAAATCGTTGGAGATACTCTATATGCAGCATATACTGAAAGTGATAATGTTGCAGACCAATCTGTCTATATTGCTAAAGTCAAAAAAGGGAAATTGATAAATACTAAATATCTACTTGGGGTAATCAATTCTCATCTTTTAGGATGGTATTTTAGAGTCAAGGCAAATGAGTTTGATGATTTATTCCCTCAAATAAAGGTATCAGAATTTAAAGCGTTACCTATAAGAGAAGTTGGGTTAAAAGAACAAGAACCATTAATCAATTTGGTTAATAAAATTATTAAGGTAAAAGAAAATAATCCTGAAGCAAATCTTTTGGATGAAGTGAAACAGTTAAATGATATGGTTTATAAAATTTATAATTTGACTGAACAAGAAATTAAAATAGTCGAAAAATGCAATCAGTGATTATGTCTTAATTATGAGTTTTTTAGTGCCGCTCTCTTATTGGTATTAAGTAATAAAATTTTGTTAACATAGTGTATATGTTTTACAGAAGTATTTATTCTTGCCATTATTCTTATTAGCATGCTAAAACTTTTCTTTGATAATAATTGACATATAAAATACTCAAAAAAAATATAAACGCCTTGTCAGTACTTATTTTAAGTAATTATTTACGTTTATCATGAAATTTATTTAATTTTGAAGTAAAATATTACTTCAATGTCAATGATTGATTTGAAACAAAATTTTGCAAGAATCCTTCGTACACTTGAAGGAAAAGGCATGAAACGTACGAACATAGCCAAAGAAATTGGGTATACAACAACTGCACAATTGAATTCAACACTTTCTGGAGACAGTTTACTATCAACCAAAGCAATTATAGGTCTCATTGAAAATTTAAAAATAAATCCGATTTTCCTTTTCTTGGGCAAAGGAGAAATGTTCATTACTGATGAATCAGAAATTGAAAAATTAAAAAAGGAAAATAGTGAATGGATTCAAAAGCATAATGA
>JAXGTM010000278.1:0-2169 GCA_040774925.1 Atribacterota bacterium
ATTGTCTGACCTCTAAGACCTTATCATTCTTATCGAATATAACTTCCATTGTATTGTGCCTGTTTGTCCAGTAAATCCATACGTTATTTGCAAGCGAGGGTGTCCTGTGGGCGGCCGGATAACCCAAGGCTGTTATAACTCCTGTTCGAGGGCTTCCAGGTGGTAAAGAATTAGAATCATTAGTGGAATTATATTTAAAAGGTTGGACTTTAAAACAAATAAGCATTCAAAGCAATCCTTTAATCTCTGATACAAAACAGGCATTTGAAGGAATGGCTAACGGATTTAAGAATAATGACTGGGTTAAGATTGTAAATTCATTAGTCCGTTATTCAAGTGGGTTTACAGGCGTAGACCTTAATACGATAGCAAATATAACTTATGGCATTTATGATTTAATAGAAAATCATGAAAACATAACGACAACGGATGTACTTTATGATTTATCATTAATAATAAACAGTCCTAAGTCAGAACAGAAATTCTTAGCTATATCTCGCAGGGATGATGACACATTTGAGGATATAGTCAATAGATATATAGAATTGAAAAGAGTACATCAATATGGAGCATTTAGTCCTTTAACCAAAAAGGAAGATAGCAGGGCGGAGCAAGACGTGGCAAAGATTATAAACGTAAGATATTATACATTAAAGGATATGCTTAATGAATATGATAAAGCAATTGAAACATACAATAAGTTTAATCCTGATAATTATATAGATTTATATCAAAATGCCTCTTATGAAAGGGCATCCGTATTAAAAGCGGAATTGGAATATACCGCTAAAAAAGAAATGTTAGATGAAAATCAAATGAATGAATTAAAATCGGCAATAGATGCAATGGAAAATGATGAGGCATTAAATGACTTATATAAAAAAGCTAAAAGGTCTGCATGGAGTACTTCAAGAAAAAAAGAACCTGAATCAGAATAACAAAATAACAAAAACAAAAGGGATAAAGCATATATAAAAATACTTTTGCAACGACATGAATACATTTAAAGATATACCGATAGACCGAGTAAAAAGAAGGATTAAAAAAAGTCCGAAGAATAATATTGTAAAATTCGGAGAAATTAATACTTCTGTATATGAGGAAGGCATAGACCAAAATATAGCCGATTTGACTTTATGGTATCAATATTGGATGGCATTGTCAAATTTCCGTAAAAGGTATAATAGATGTGCCGATTATAATAGAGGAAGACAACTTGATAAAGTTATTCAAGATGCAAAAGGAGAATGGAAGACACAAAAGCAAATTATTCGTGATGAAGGTAAAACCCCCGTTGTAATAAATGTAATACGTGATTTAGTACGCACTATATTAGGTCAATATAGGTTAAGCCCTGTACGAACAGAAGTTAAAGCACGTGGCGGAGATGATAAAATTGTAAGTGAAATGCTTACATTAGCCTTACATTCAGCATTGGATATAAATAACATAACAGAATTGGATGCGCAACAACTCGAAACATTCATGTTATCGGGGTTGGCTATGTCTATTAAAAACGACAAATATTATACGGAATACAAACAAAAAGATTTATTTGTAGGAAATATAAATCCAAATATGGCATTCTTTAATAGTGATATTCAAGACCCAAGAGGTTATGATATTACTACGATAGGTCATATTATAGACTGCCGTAAAGAAGATGCCATAGCCACATACGCTAAAACACCTAATGATATACTCGCACTCGAACAAATATTTGCAAGCACATCTCCTCAACATGTTGCAACAAACAAAGGATTGTCTGGAGATTTTTTAAGGCATAATGATTTTTATACCCCTTCCGACCCTTCTTATGTACGTTTATATTTCGGATGTACTAAAAAGAAAGAATTAAGGGTATGGAGAAAAGACCCATTGACAGGGAAACGTGAATGTGTAAAAGGAGATGTAATTAAAATTACAAAAGAAATATCAAAGGAAAACGATGAAAGAATAAAATATTTTAAAAATAATGGATTAACCGAAGAAGAAATATCGGCAACTTTAATTTTAACAGAGGTTGTGCCTTATGAATATTTTGATTATAAAGTATTGACACGCACAGGGCATTGTTTAGCTCATTATGAAAGTCCCTTTGAACATAAATCACATCCTTATACCATATTGGCAAGACCATTAATAAACGGAGAGGTATGGGGAATAGTG
>JAXGTM010000279.1:0-2145 GCA_040774925.1 Atribacterota bacterium
TACTACCTACAAGTTTTTTGGGATCAGAATTCAAAGGAGTCTGTACTTAATTCCCCCGGGGACCTTTATAGTGATGTAATTGAAGTCAATATTGATAGGTCATCTAATTTTAAGATAAGTCTTTCGAAAATAATTCCACCCATTCAAATTATTGATCACGAATTGGTTAAAGAGGTTACATTTTTAAGTGACACGCTTACAAAATGGTGGGGAGAACCAACGTACCTTAAAGCTGCTGTCCTGCTTCCAAGCGAATATTATAATAATCCTGGAAAATCATTTCCAATACGTTATGATATTGCAGGATTTAGTGGGAGTTACACTCGGGTGAACAGTTATATGGAAAGTGAAAGTTTTTCAAAATGGTGGACATCAGGAGAGGCCCCACAAATAGTTAATGTGTATCTCGATGGGGATGGCCCATTCGGAGATTGCTATCAAATTGATTCTGAATATGGCCCGTATGGTTATTCTCTGGTTAATGAATTAATACCTTATATCGAAGGGAAATATCGCGGTAGCCACTCACCTGAAACACGTTTTGTGAGTGGTTGTTCTACAGGAGGTTGGGCTTCATTAGCTTTGCAACTTTTTTATCCTGATTTTTTCAATGGAGTGTTTTCCTATTCCCCCGATCCGGTTGATTTTAATAATTTATTACTGGTAAATATTTATAAAGACAAAAACTTCTATATTAATGAATACGGCAATTTTCAGCCTGCCAGCAGAAATTTATACGGAGAAGTTGGTATAATAATCAAAGACTTTATTGAACAGGAGCGACTAATTAGTCCTACTGGCCATTATAACAATTCAAGATCACAAATTGGCGTCTACAATCAATTGTTCAGCCCAAGAAATTCAGATGGCCAACCTATTCCTTTGTTTGATCAGGAAACAGGAAAAATTGATTCTCTTGTAGCTGATTATTGGAAAAAATACGACCTCTTACTTTATACCAAAGAAAATTGGACTACACTTGGCCCAAAATTACAAAGAAAGATTTATATATGGATGGGCGATATGGATAATTTCTATTTAAATACTGCTATGAGGAAATATGATGAATTTCTAAAGTCAACTGAAAATCCTAAATCAGATGCAGAGATAGTTTTTGAGCCTATGAAAGGGCATTGTGCTATTGCTACACAGAAAGTCCGTATAGAAAAGGTTGCTGAACGATTGAATGATATTAAAGGTATAAAGAAAAAATAACAGGCTCTAACACGGACGGTATGTTCAATAAGCTCCCCGCTTGAGGCGGGGCAGGCTGTCATGGTTTTTGCTTTAGCTCCTGCACCTATGACAGCTTTGTAATAGCTTATTCCCCCGAGTACTCGGGGCCAGTCCCAGCTATTAAACTTTGTGTACCTTGACTTATTACCTGCTCCCGATCAACATTGTACCGCGACACGCGTATAACTCAAAAAACTTGTACCCGGCCTCCTTCGCCCAGGGCCTTCGCCAAGGCATCGGCCCTCAAAGGGCTACGGAGGCTAAGAGATGGCAAAAACACGCTCCAAACCCTCCTTGCGCCGTGACAGTTTATCGGCCCCGCTGGTTCGGAGTACTAGGATTCTGCCCGGTGCTGTCGTCGGGTTACGCCTACTAAAACATACCGCCGGGCCGTTATGCGTAAGTTTAAACCACGCTTAATTAACATCTTACTATCACAACTTACACCTAATAATTAGTATTATGAGATCAAGATTTCTTATTCCCATATTAGTATTACTAATTTCTACCTCAACTGTTAAGTCACAAAACATTGAGACCATTAGTAAAGAAGAAAACAATTTTATCTATTCTAACTCGATTAAATTATTTTTGGGTGATTCAATTTATATTGAAGCCAATGCTACAGGCAAAATATTATCCGATTTTGTTAAAGTGAACTCTATCTCAGATTCAACGAAGACAATTTCGATCAAATTCACTTATGATAGATTTGGATCTAATAATGCAAGCCTACTAAAGGTTTCAAATCCATTTTCTAAAGTTTTATCTTACAAAGCAAAAATCAGAATAGCACCTGGAAAGCGGTATTCAGAAACAAGCATAATGCCTGTATGGGGAGGAATATTCGGAATGGAAATGTGGCCAGATAAAATAGAAAGTATAATTCTATATGATTTCGAGCTTAAA
>JAXGTM010000280.1:0-2135 GCA_040774925.1 Atribacterota bacterium
ATTAAAAAGAAAGATAATGTATTAATTATTTCTGGTGAAGATAAGGGAAAGAATGGGAAAATTATCAGTGTTTTACCACAAAAAAGTCGTGCAATTGTTGAAGGAATAAATTTACATAAAAAGCATATGAAACCAACCCAAAAGTCACCACAAGGTGGAATAATTAATCAAGAAAGTTCTGTCCATATATCAAATATACGATTAGTTTGCAATAAATGTAATAAGGCAACAGATGTTAAATTTGGGAAAACCAAAGAAGATAAAAAAGTACGGATTTGTAAAAAATGTGGAGAAATAATTGATAAAGTGTAGGGGGGTAAACTAGTGGTACTTAGGTTAAAAGAAAAATATGATGCAGAAGTTATACCAGCAATGATGAAAAAGTTTGATTACAAAAATAGAATGGCGGTACCTAAAATTGAAAAAATTGTTCTTAACATGGGTATTGGTAGAACACGTGAAGATGCAAAAATAGTCGATGAAGCTACTGAGGTTATTTCCATTATTACGGGGCAAAAACCGATCATTACAAAGGCAAGTAAATCAATTTCTAATTTTTCTTTAAGAAAAGGTATGCCGGTAGGATGTAAAGTGACTCTGCGTAAAAATAGAATGTATGAATTCTTAGATAAGCTCATTAATGTTTCATTGGCAAGAATACGAGATTTTCAAGGAACATCTACTAAATCTTTTGATGGTAGAGGCAGTTATACTTTAGGGATAAAAGAGCAGCTTATATTTCCGGAAATTGATTTTGATAAGGTTAAAACTACATTGGGAATGAATATAACAATAGTTACTAATGCAAAAACTGATGAGGAAGCAATGGAATTGCTTCATAATATTGGTATGCCGTTCAAAAGAGATGAATAAGTTAGAAAGAAGGGGTAAGATGTGGCAAAAAAGTCTTTAATTGTTAAAGCAAATAGGACACAAAAATATAAAGTTAGAGAATATAGTCGTTGTAATATCTGTGGAAGGCCAAGGGGATTTCTAAGAAAATTTGGCATTTGCCGAATATGCTTTAGAAAAATGGCTTTAAATGGTGAATTGCCTGGTATAAAGAAATCCAGCTGGTAAAAATATTTAATAATAGATTATCAAATATAGATTTATAAGAAATTACAGCTAGAAGGGAGGAATTAATCATGGGTATAGTGTCTGATCCAATTGCAGATATGATTACACGGATAAGAAATGCTAATCGTGCAAAAATAGAAAGGATTGAAATCCCTTCTTCTAAAATTAAATTAGAGCTTGCAAGGATATTAAAAGAAGAAGGATATATTCTAGATTATAATTATAAGGATGATGGTAAACAGGGGGTAATTAGTATTATTTTGAAATATTCTGGGAAGCAAAGAGTCATAACTAATCTTAAAAGAATTAGCAAGCCTGGATTAAGAGTGTATGTTAATAAATCTGATATTCCAGATGTTTTAGGTGGACTGGGCATCAGTATCTTATCTACCTCTAAAGGAATAATGACCGGGAAAGAAGCTAGAAAGCGCCATTATGGCGGCGAAGTTTTGTGTTATATCTGGTAACTAATAAATTATTTACAGATTATAGTTATTGTTTATCTTTTCGCTTTGAACGTATCTAGATTTACATTGATTTAATCTGATGATATAAATATTTCACCAAGGAGGAACTCTTATGTCAAGGATTGGTAGGTTGCCTATTACAATACCTGAAGGCGTATCTATTAGAGTTAATGGCAGAGAAGTAAAAGTGTTAAAAGGAAATTATGAATTAAATCATTTACTGCCGCAAGGTATTAATATTGAATATGATGATGAAAAAATACTGATTAAACGTCTGAGTGATACTAGAGAACACCGCTCACTTCACGGTTTAACTAGAAGTTTAATTTATAATATGGTTAAAGGTGTTAGTGACGGATTTGAAAAAGAACTGGAGATTAATGGAGTTGGTTATAGGGCTGATTTAAAAGGCAAAGATTTAGAACTAAATTTAGGTTATTCCCATCCAGTAATCGTTACAGCACCCGAAGGTATAGAATTTATAGTTGATAAACAGAGAAGTATTAAGATTAAGGGTATTGATAAACAACTTGTAGGAAAGATTTCTGATTAAATAAGAAGCTTGAAAAAACCTGAGCCTTATAAAGG
>JAXGTM010000281.1:0-2133 GCA_040774925.1 Atribacterota bacterium
AGATCTCATCATTCTTTTTTAAGATCTTGGATTGTCAACACTTATTTAGACAGTTTTTTTAAGGTTATGTAATTTATATTCTTTAGGACTTAGATATCCTAGTGTTGAATGAATCCTAATATTGTTAAACCAATTTACATAATCAGCCAACATAATTTCTAACTGCTCTAAGTTTTCAAAATAATAGTTATTAGCGAATTCAGTTTTAAATATCTTGAACGTAGCTTCAGCTACAGCATTGTCATAGGGACAGCCCTTCATGCTTAAAGAACGCTTAATTTCGAATGTATCTAGGACTTCATCTATTATCTTATTTTTGAATTCATTGCCTCGATCTGTATGAAATAATGTAATATCATCTAATCTAGTTTTAACCCTTGCAAATGCTCTATAAACTAAAGGTGCATCTTTATTAGGGCCAGCACTATATCCAATTATCTCTCTATTAAATAGGTCGACTAAGAAGCATACATAGTTCCATTTTTTATTAACTCTAACGTATGTTAAATCACTTACTACAGTTTTATATGGTTCATCTGTAGTAAATTCTCTATTTAGCTCATTTGCAACCTTTGATTCATTACATTTATCTACATGAGGCTTGAACTGAGCAACTGTATAGTTTGATACTAAGCCATTTTCCTTCATTACTCTAACTATTTTTCTTCTAGATACTATAAAACCTGCTTTTTTAAGCTCGACTTTGATTTTTCTAGTACCGTAGTTGTTTCTACTTGTTTTGAATATATCTATAACTTTTGGTGTTATTTCATCTGTAGATTCTTTAACTTTTGATTCATAGTAATAAGTACTTCTAGGGATTTTTAGGACTTTGCACATTGCTGATATACTGTATTTGTGGGCATTACTCTTAATCACATTTACTTTCGTCCTAATATCAGCGCCGCTTGCTTTAAAATATCATTCTCCATTTTTAGCTGTTGATTTTCTTTCTTTAACTTTATTAGTTCATTTTCCTCTGGGGATCTATTATCTTTTTCCTTGAAGGATCCGGTTGTTTGGCTCCTTTTTATCCAGGTATTAAAGGCAGTGGGTGTTAGATCATATTCAGCTATAATATCACTCTTAGACTTACCGCTTTCGTATAGTTTAACCATTTGTTCTTTGAATTCAAGGGTATAGGTTCTTCTTTCTCTTTTTGTCATATAAACTCTCTCCTTTTTCTATTATTAGTTTACATGACCTTATTTTAGTTGTCTAGTTTATTGTAACCTATCCATCTTCTACGTCTTCCCTATAAATTATTCCTACTGTATTTACCCTTTTAGCTATCTGACTTAGATTGTTTACATTCCTCCCAAGAAGGGTCTATATATTCCTAAATCTATTCATATCTATTACAAATATAGGAGCTTCCAGGACACATTTTCTTATAAAATGTCCCATTGATTTTAACCTAGAGAGCTTGTATATAAAAATTAACCGTGTCAAATCCAACACGGTTAAATATGATTTAATTCTGAACTGGTCAATTTCGGCCACCTGTAATGCATTAAAAAACACCATAGAATCTTCTTCAGATCCCATAGTGTTTATATTGTAATCCACTTGATACTATTTTCTTTATTATTCGTAAGCGTCAAATACAACCCACATAGACCTGGATTAAATATAGTGAGACAATACACCTAACATATTAATTATGGGAGGTGTTTCTTTTTTGAAACTAGATGAAAATAGAGAGATTTGGATTAAGCGGGTAAACTTCCACAGACAACTTGGGCTAAGAACAATAATGTTAATGTTAGTGCTCTCAGATATTGGCTTAAGAAGCTGGACACTAGCCAAGTAATCTGCTCAGATAACCCTCCAACAGAGCTTGAATTTGCAAATGTTTTAATCGCGGGGGATCTACCCTCTTCATCAGTGGTTCTTGAAGTAAATAATATAAAGTTATCCATAAAAGATGATTATGACGAAATGCTTCTTCTTAAAGTTATTAAGACACTAAGGAAAATATGATAAAGCAGATTTCAATTGAAAAAGTCAATTTAGCTTTGGGATCCACGGACTTAAGAAAATCTAAGGTCCTATTTATGAAGATATCTGATTATCTCATAGATAGGACCTTATTAATAGGTGTGCTACATTTGACGCTTACTTTTATTTTAC
>JAXGTM010000282.1:0-2114 GCA_040774925.1 Atribacterota bacterium
AAATTGCTTATCATAGCGACGGAAATGTTTATCCCATAATTGAGGAATTAATTGAAATAGGCATTGATGTACTCAATCCCATTCAACCAAAAGCAATGGATCCATCCTTTCTAAAAAAACAATATGGCAGCAGACTTTCTATGTGGGGAACAATTGACGAACAGTATACACTACCTTTTGGGACAGAAGAAGAAGTTAGAGATGAAACATTAGAATATATTAGAAAAATAGGCCCAGGTGGTGGTTTTATCATTTCACCTACCCATCATGTTCAGCTAGATACACCAATAGAGAACTTTTTAACCTTTTTAGATACTGTTAAAAAAAATGGCTATTACCCTATTCATTAATTTTGCCCTGTAACTAAAATGAATTTTGTTTGTAGTAGCTACAAAATATAGTTCAATAAGGAGGTGTTAGATGTTAAAAAATTATATTCATACTTTTTAAAATACTAGTAGTCATGAATTTTAAAATTAAAGAATGAGGAGGATATGAATTAAAATGAAAAAAAAATTATCGGTTTTTTTCCTGTTTGCAATAATGGTTGGAGCAATTTTTTTAAGTGGACAATTTGCCTTAGCAAATGAAGATTTTGTAATTGCTAACGTTGTTAAGTCTGTTGCTTTTAATTGGTTTTTACGTTGGGAAGAAGGAATGACCCGATTTTCAGAAGACTTTAAGGTAAAAGCCTTTATGGAAGGGCCTTCTGTAGCCGATTCAGCGCAACAAGTAGCAATTATTGAGGACCTTATCGCTCAAGGAGTAGATGCTTTTGTTATTTCCCCTTATGGTGTAAAAGAGCATGAACCAGTGCAAAAAAAGGCTATGGATGAAGGAATAGTTGTAGTTACATACGAAGCTTCTTTTGTGAACAATGCTGACTATGATGTTGAGCCATTTGACAATGTTGGATTTGGTGAAGAAACACTTAAGGAGTTAGCAGTCCGTATGGATGGAAAGGGGAAATATGTTCAATTTGTTGGTTCACTCACTAATGCTTCGCACAATGAGTGGACAGATGCCGCCCTTGCTTATCAACTTGAGCATTATCCAGAGATGGAATTGGTTGGAAAATATGAAAGTAAAGAAGATTTGGAAGTAGCATATAACGTAATGAAAGATTTACTAAAAACTTATCCTGATATTAAAGGTGTTTCGGGTTCAGCAGCAGGTGATGTAGTTGGTGCAGGAAGAGCTATTGAAGAAATGGGACTTTCTGATCAAATTGCTGTAGTCGGAACAAGTATTCCTTCATACGCTGGCGAACTTTTAAAAACTGGGGCAGTCGATTTAGCAATGAGTTGGGATCCTGCAATTGTAGGCTATGCTTCTAATGTTGTAGCTTATAAATTACTAAAAGGTGAACCTATTACTAATGGTTTAGATCTTGGAATCCCTGGATATGAATCGATAAAGGTAGAAGAAAATGAGAGTGGAATACCAGTTGTTTATGGATCTGGCTGGATCAAAATTGATGCTAATAACATGGATGACTACCCATTCTAAATAACTCATTTAAATCAGGGCTGGATTTCTATCCAGCCCTTAAAATTCTATAAGTATGGGATGGTAAAATGAGAGAAGACTTACTTAGAGTAGAGCATATTCATAAATATTTTATTGGTGTTAGAGCATTAGATGATATAAGCTTTACAATTAAAAAAGGGGAGGTATGCGGTTTAGTTGGTGAGAACGGTTCGGGAAAATCAACAATGATTAAAATTATTGCTGGTGTTTACGAACCAAATGAGGGTGATATTTTTATAAAAGATCATCATTATAAAAAATTAACTCCAATAATATCTATTAGAGAAGGTATTCAGGTTATTTATCAAGATTTTTCCTTATTTCCCAATCTTACTGTTGCAGAAAATATTGGGATTAATAGGTTAATATCCAAAGAAAGAGAAATTGTAGATTGGAAAAAAATATATGAAACAGCAACAGAAGGTTTATCATTGGTAGGTGCAGACATTCCATTAGACACTATAACAGGAGAATTGTCTACTGCTGATAGACAAATTATTGCTATCGCACGCGCTCTTTTAGAAGATGCCCGTCTAGTAATTATGGATGAGCCAACTACTGCATTAACTCACCATGAAGTTTTG
>JAXGTM010000283.1:0-2098 GCA_040774925.1 Atribacterota bacterium
AAATCATTCATGAAGGAGTTCTTCTTTCTGTATGTTTTTTTGTTCAATCCAATCATACGAGAAAGGAACTCCTTTTTCTAATGTTTTCAGAAATTAATTTAAGGAATCATTCATCCTTACACAAACTATTTTACGGTCTCATACACCGAATCATATTTATTATAGTACATTAATACCTATTTAAATGGCTTATCTTATAAAAATTTGTGCATTTTTAATATACCAATCGGTATTCTCAGGCTATAACTGATAGTAGTTAATTATTATGAAATTGCAACTGAATACGTGAAGAAGGTACTACAGAGTTAGGTGCGTATAAGTGATTCAAGATAGATTCTTCTTGAAGAATGGTGGGATGTTCCTGGTCTAAATCAATATAAGGTAGCTTTTCAATTAAAGGCAAATCATAAATACCTTTTGGCCACCGCTCTAAAACTGTTCTAAATAAACCTAACGGGATTTCATTTAGCTTTAGTTGATCGACAAATTCTTTCTTTTCCATCTTTAAGGCTAATTGATGTAATTCGTCATAACTACGAGCTTTAGTATTGGTTGACCACTTTAATGGAGTAATATATTCATTTCCATAGTCGGGATGCTTTTTTAAGGCAAATTTGTTAATAGCGCCTATCTTGAAGTAGTTATAAATATCAAGATCGTACTGGATGGTTAGCCAACGCAGTTCTTTATGAAGTTGCAGATTATCTTTTAATCCGGTTAATGGTTGGATCAAAACCGGAATAGTCGGTCTCTAAGTAGGGAGCAAATTATACAAATCACGGTACTGATTTAAGGTAATAGCCGTAACAGGTCTTTCTCGATGAGGATAGACAATTACAGGGGGACAGGTATCTTTAATTGCTGAAGCACGGTTGATCAGTTCCAATGTTTGAATAACCGTATCAAGGCTATGTTCATCTCCAATAATGACTGGTTGATTATATCTTTGACGTGACAGTTTGTTTCTATAGTGGATTGTTCCTAGTATTGGGGATGCATACATGGTATCTGTATATCGCCATAAGCCCTTAGCAGGGGAGTTTTCATTAAAGCTAGATAATTTATCTAGTGGTTGTGTCGCAAGCTCAGGATCGTGGATAATCATTGAAAACTCCTTGGATAATTCCAAGTTCGCATTCCATTGAGTAGAATTTTTGTTGATTTCTGCAACATACTTTTTAATCGTCTGGTAGTAGTCCATTGAATAATTGCTACCAAGAAGAAATTGAGTCAAATCAATCTGTGATTCAGACACACCTGATAGAACTATCTTCAGGTTATTTGCTTGCTTGTACATTTGTGACAGAAATATCCGCTCACCGTTTTCATCTGACAAGTATGACTTAAGGAATTTACTCGATAGGGATGCAAGTTTTCTACCAATGTTTGTATACTTTGAAACTTTAGGAGAGGAAAGGGAACCATCAGTAATCGAAATCATCAAAAGGATGTCTCTTTGAGGGTGTTCTAAAGCATAGCTAATGTAATTAAGAATTTTTTGAATTTGAGTGTTGTTCGACTCAGTTCGATTATCCTGTTCGACAAAGATTTCCTGTCTTCGTCCGTTTCAATTAAAGCTGACGACCTCATCAGCGACAAAAGTATACTGTTGGTATTTATATTGATTCTTGAAGCTACTGGTATCGAGCAGAGCAGGTTCGAAAGCCGGATTGCTGATCAGATTGATATTTCTTAATAAATTATCTGGATTAGCGGTGGGGTATCGAAAAGCATCGACTGGCTTTTCTGAAGCAGCAGACGTAGATATAAGTTTCAGATTCATCAAGGAAGAATTAGCAGAGTAATTTGGATTCTTTTTGAAATTCTGGGTATCGGTTATTTGAATAGGACTTGAGACTCCTGAAAGGCGGTAAATAAAGCCTTTTTTATTTTGAGTGCCCAAATTGTCCCCACTTGGGTACCCACTGGTCCCATTTGCAATATTGAGACCACTTTCGGTACTCAAAGTGTCCCCCATTGGGTACCTTTTGTTCCCACTTACATTACTTTTGGTACCCAAATTGTCCCCACTTGGGGACCCACTGGTCCCATTTGCAATATTGAGACCACTTTCGGTACTCAAAGTGTCCCCCATTGG
>JAXGTM010000284.1:0-2093 GCA_040774925.1 Atribacterota bacterium
GCACCGCCTCAGCCATGAGATGCGCCGTCGAGTGCCGGATACGGTAAAGCTGCGATTGTTCGTATTCTTCTTGTTTAGACATACATGCCTCCTGTGTTTAAATACAAAAGACCTTGCGCCCTGGGGCGAGAGGTCTCTCACGCGGTTCCACCCAGATTACCCCTAATGGGGTATCTCGTGCTGCCGATAACGGGGCTGCCGTTTGCCTTAGTGCGGCTCGCGCCGGTTCAGGTTCAAGCTGGCGGGTGGTTTTGGGCAGAGGCTGCCGGCGCTTTTGCACCTGTGTGCGCCTCTCTGGGGCTGGGGCTCTGCTTACTCGTCCCGCGTCAACGCTTATTGAATTGCGCTTATCTTACTCGGTTTGAGGAAGATGTGCAAGGGGAAAATAGCTGCCCTTGGTTAGCCTAATTTTAACCGATGATCTACCGACAATAATTCTAGGATTTTTTGGCTTATAACTCAGGCTCAATTCATTTTTCTTATTTTACTGTACATGCAATCTGTCATTCTTAAGGATTTTAGTGATGTAAAAGTTTATTGTCTGCAAAAATGAACTAAGCAAATACTACAACATTGTTAACAACGACTATGTTATTATTTTACAGATTATTCCATCCGTTTTGTTAAACCCTCAATTAAATACATTAATATTAAACCCGAAAGCGGCTCGGTATACTGTCTGTCATCCACTGTAAAGGTAAGTACAGCTTGGTCTATGTCGGCGAAATACTGAGTCTTTTGCTTTCCCTCACGGTTTAAAGCTATACCATCACTATAAGGTTCCATTGAAACAATCTTTTTTAACTCTATATTGATCGCGTTTTTAGAACCTGAAAAGATTAGTCTCTTATTAGTAAGAATTAAAGTACCTCGGTCTATAGTCCTCAATTCGTCATGAGATTCAGATATGGATTTTCCAAATCTATAATATACTCCTTTCACTAATCTGACACTGGGTCCCCTATAATAACCAGTTCTAATTGCGCGCGACTCTACCAGAGAAATGTTCGGTAAGACAATTTGAATATCTTCATTCTTTTTAAGAATAACAGGTGCCTCTCCTTCTATGCGCAGAGGAATCTTGCCCTCTCTAAGTTCTTCTAACAAGAACTCCATATCAGCTTCTTTTTGTTTGTCATCTGAAAGTCCCTCAAAAGCAATGTTTTTCCATTCCCTTTCAGTCAGTTCCTTATTACCGTAATCTTTCCAGATTGTATTAGAAGTGTCTGGAACTTTAGTAAGTCTGTATTTTTCTCCTTTTTTGACAAATATAGCACCACAATTTTCACATTTAATATTTTCAGCTGAAACAGCATTAAAGAACTTACCTTTATTAAGCACCGACAATCTCCCTAATTTACACACAGGACATTTATCAAGCCACGAAATCTCATCAGGAACTTTTGAACTTTTTTGTTCTATTGGAATATCAGGTTGAGGTAATAACGCACCGCAATTACTGCAATATTTGCCTTCGTCCTCGAATCCACATTCTGGACATTTTACTATCATTATTTCCTCCTTCAACATAAGTGAACTAATATCTTTTTACATAAAGATAAAATTCCGCAGATCGATAATGTAAAGCATCCTCATCCACTTCATCAAACCTCAAGGTAAAAGTTAGTTGAAGCTTATTTTAGCGTCCAGTAAATCTGTTCAATCTAATTAGTTGTGCAATAAACTCATTTAATTCAATTTCCTAAACCTATTATCATTATATCAACTCTTATCAATAATCTACCTCTAGAAAATTCCACATTGGAACATTCAGTATAATTTTTACGTTTTATAATAGAAATGGATTGAGGACATACCTGTGTCATCAAAAAAGCTTTTTGCAATCCTGCTCGCTCTCGCACTGCTTTCGGCGTGTAATCTGCCGAGCGAAAGCCTACCACCGGGTGCCAGTACGGCCTCCTTCGAGACGGCTTTAGCCTTCGCCCGGCAATCGCTCACCCCGCCTGATACCTCCCTCCCCAGCCAAACAGTCTCATCTCTCACGCCCACAGCTACCAGCCAGCTACCCACATCCACAGACACAAATGTTCCGCCCACATCTACAGATACCAGCCAGCCACCCACCCCCACCC
>JAXGTM010000285.1:0-2091 GCA_040774925.1 Atribacterota bacterium
AAATGCGAAGAATGTGGCAAAGAAAAAAGCAAATTAGCAGAAGTACGTCCTTCATATGCTAGTCAAGCTGCAACCCGCCATCAAGAAAATCAAATTTTATCACTTTTTCTAGCACTTTATATTTCATTATATTTAGTAGATATTTTTGTTCAGATGTTTACAGGTGACTTCTTATTTACAAATTATGACAAAAATACATTATTTGCTGTTACGAATCGTTTTATAGTGCCAGTCTTAATTATAGCTGTTGTTGCACTGAAGATGGTATTTAATAATAAACACATTAAAGTTGCAACCGATATTTTAAAAATTTTATTTTTACTTTTAGTGCTCTATTTAAATATCTTACCAATAATTAGCTTTATTGGAACTGCTTATAATTTGACGTTTTTATGGTCAGTAGATATCTTGATTGCAATTTTAGTTATTCGTTCACTTGTTACAGTAGGACAAAAAGTGTATAATTTTTCTCTTTTAGGCACAATTATAGTTTTCTTTTTTATGAGTATCTTCCTTTATGGAGTCTATAAAGATTTGAAAATTACAATTCATCCAGAAGGGGTGTCGCTAACAGTTCAAGAAGAGGGTAATCAAAAAAAATATGAAATGCCAGAAACATTAAATAATATGAAAGTTTTTAGTGTGATTTTTTCTCATAATAAAGAGTATGAAATGGAAGAATTGGTAGTGAGTAATAATGCTAGTATAGTAGCTTTTATTTCTACAGCTACATTTAAAAACTTGAAAGTTGTGGAAGTTAAAGAAAACAATAAAGTTTATTATGCTGATAACAATGTCTTATATAAAGATGAAAAAATAATTTTAGTTCCACTTGCAATTACAGAGGTAACCTTAAATAGCGATGTTGTAAACGCAAAGGCATTTTATAATCACTATAGTTTAAAAACAGTAACTATTTTAGAAAATGTAAAAGTAATTGAAAAAAGTGCATTTGCAAATGCGACTAATTTAGAGAATATAAATTTTGTGCCTAATAGTAGTTTAAAGACAATTGAAGAATATGCTTTTAAAAACACAGGTATTAAAAAAATTGAAATTCCTATTTCTGTAGAAAATATTGAAATTGGAATTTTAGATGGGTGTTATGCGCTTGAGTCTTATAAAACACCATTTATTGGAAAAAAACGCGAAAGCCATGATCAATTTTATTCTTCATCAGATATCTTTGTATATCATTTCGGTTCAGTTATTCATAGTCAATCAGAAAAAATTCCACAAAGTTTGAAACATATTGAAGTATATGATATTGATAGAATTCATAATACAACTTTCTATAACATAAGAAGTGTAGAAACAATAGTTTTACCTGATGAGCTTTTGTATATGGGAAAAAGTTCTTTCTATGGTTGTGAAAGTTTACTAGAATTTACAATTCCAAATGGAGTACCAGCGATAAAGGAAGAGTGCTTTAAATATTGCTCTAGCTTAAAAACAATCGTTATTCCAGCTTCGGTTACAAATATTGAAAAGAATGCTTTTCAAAATTGTAATGACTTAATAACTGTTGTTTATTTAGGTGATAAAACTAATTTAACAATTGACCCAACAGGCAATCAAAAATTAATTGATCTTTTAAATTAATTATTTACATTAAAGATGATTTATGTTAAAATAAGATTGATGAAAGGGGTGTTAAATTATGATACAATTGTATATTTCTCCTAGTTGTTCATCTTGCCGTAAAGTAAAAAAGTATTTTGACAACCATGGAATTCCTTATATGGAAAAAAACATTTTGAACGCTCCGATATCTAAAGAAGAAATCATGAGAATGCTAACAAAATCTGAAAATGGTTTTGAAGATATTATCTCAACGCGTTCAAACGTATTTAAAGAAAAAGGTAATAAAATTGAACAAATGAAAACTAGTGAATTAGTTGACTTCATTATCGATAATCCTAGTGTCTTAAAACGCCCTATTATCGTAGCTGATTATGAATTGCAAGTAGGGTATAATGAAGAAGACATTACGCTTTTCTTACCTCAAGACAAAAGAGAAGCTATTTGTAGTGTTTGTTTGAAAAACAATCCAGAGGATTGTGATTATATTAAACATTTACGTTTTTCTGA
>JAXGTM010000286.1:0-2080 GCA_040774925.1 Atribacterota bacterium
AATGTAGATTTATCAAGGGTTTCAGAGATTAGAAGAGTTAAAAAGAGGGAGAAACTGTCAAAGTCGGGAAAATGGGAGTCCTTAAAAAGAAAAGCCTTTATAGTGCTAATTTCTGACACTTATAGCGCAAGTTGGATTAAATTACAGCTGTCAAAGTCAGGAGAAAGAAGTCAATTTTGCTTTTTATTGCTTGGCGTAGGTTGAAGGGTTCTTGTAGGACCAACAACTTTTAAGTTGCTTTCTTCATCGAAGCATATGCGATCTATATTTAGGATTCTATTCCCCCCAGGAGAACTGGGAAAAGTATGGGTGTGGTAAACAATAAATAGCTCACTTCTGTCTGGAGAATCAGTTATAGAACAATGTCCGGGTCCTGAAACTCCTATGGATAAGTCCTTTGATAAAATGGGATTCCCTTCATATTTTATCCATGGTCCCAGCGGGTTTGATGAAGTAGCATATCCTATGGCATAGTCAGGGGAACCAAAGTAATTAGCTGAATAAAGAAGATAATAGATACCCTCATTTTTGAAAACGAAAGGTCCTTCGTTCCATTGCCAATCATCTTCTAATCCTTCCCAATTTTGAGAAGGCTGTATGGTTAAAATTGGTTCTCCTTTTAAATCTGATAGATCTTTACTCATTTCTTGCACGTATATCTGGCTCATGTGCTTACCGTTAACAATATTTTCTGAACAATCTCTGACGTAGAAAAGGTATGGTGTTCCATCTTCATCAACAAAAATGTGCCCATCGATATTTGAAAAATCATCATCAAACAAAGGAGCTTTTATATTTATAAAAGGCCCGAGGGGGGAATCACTAACAGCTAGGGCAATCTTTAAATAGCCATCAGATGCTCTTGCGCTGTAGACCATATAATATTTATCTTGATAATAAACTACTTCAGGAGCCCAAAAATCCTTTTTTCCCCATTGATTGCTTTTGGCAAATTTGTTGAAGGCGATTCCTTTTTCTTCCCAGTTGACTAAATCATCTGACTCCCAAACTTTGAATCCCACGCCTGGAACTGAGGTACCATAGAGATAATATTTATTTTCTATTTTTAGAACATAAGGATCGCCTATCATTACCTTAAGAGGATTTGTATAGGTTTGCCGAAAATCCGAGCAATCGACAGAATTATCATAACCAAATATTAAAATTGGCAGTAGAATTATTGCGATAAATAATGTTTCTTTCATCTATTTTCTCCAAATAAAGAGTTCAATTTTTCATGCTTAATTTTTCAATGAAAATTTTATTTCCTAACAAAGAATGAAAATGTATTTTCATTCTTTTAATCCTCCAACAGTGATTCCCTCTATTAGTTGTTCCTGGAATATCATGAAGAAAATTAACATGGGCAAAGAAGCTATAACATTTCCTGCCATAGTCACTCCCCACTTCATGCTGTAAGTACCATAAAATGTTGCCAATCCAACCGGTAGGGTGTACATCTTTTGATCGGTCATAACTAATAGTGGCCATAAAAAATCATTCCATGTAGAAACAAAGCCGAATACAGCAATTGCTATCAAAGAAGGCCGGGCGAGAGGAACCATCACTTTAAATAATATATACATCTCGCCTGCCCCATCTATTCTGGCTGCTTCTTCAAATTCTCTCGGAATACCCTTAAAAAATTGCGAAACAATCAAAACAAACATAGGGTTTACCATATAGGGTATAATTAAAGCCCAATAATTACTCAGCAAATTAAGGTCCCTCAATAGTAGATATCTAGGAATCATAATAGCTTGAAGAGGGATCATTAAGCCTGCCAGTGTTAGATAAAAAAGAATTCCATTACCTGGAAATTTTAATCTTCCTAAAGAATATGCGGCTAAAACGGATACTATAACTACACCAATTGTAGAAATGATAGAAATAAAAAAGCTGTTAAAAAGCCATCTTACTATTCCAGATTGCTTTAATAAATATGTGTAATTCTCTATCATCAATTTTGAGGGAAAAAATTTTTGAGTAACGACCTCTTGAGTGGTCTTAAACGAGGAGAGAACCATCCAGAAAACAGGAAATATGTATATTAAAATTATAACTAATGCAACTATCGTTA
>JAXGTM010000287.1:0-2079 GCA_040774925.1 Atribacterota bacterium
AAACTCAAGTATATACTTATTAGCAAAGTCAAATTATTAGAATTTTGATCACATCTTATTAGATTATTATTGAAGTCCTATTTTGTCTACTGCGTATGTAGCCTCCTCATTGTTAAATCCATCATATTTTAGTTGATCAATTAACCCTTGTCTAGAAAATGCTGAATAATCTAAATAATCTTTGGCTTTTCTTACAGCTTGCTCTTTCCAGTTTACTTTTATTTTGTCTACTGCGTATGTAGCATCTTCGGCGTTAAAGCCTTCATATTTTAATTGGTCAATCAATCCTTGTCTAGAAAATGCTGCATAGTCTAAATAATCTTTAGCTTTCCTTACAGCTTGTTCTTGTGATAATGTTTCTTTTAATGATACCTTTTGTGTTGGTTCTTCCTTCTTTGTTTCCGGTTCAGCTGTTTCCCTAACCGGTTTTTCTCCATAAAAATACTCTAATGTATACCCTGATTTAATCAAGTCAATAGAAATAGAATCAAAATCAATAATAGCAATTATATTGTCATCAGCATCTTTAATTGCATATATTGTTTTAGAAATACCACTTTGCTGGGCAAAAACCAATACGACTAGCAAGATTGCCATTAGTAATAAAAAATTATTTTTATTCATTTTTCCCCCCTAATATTTAAATTAAAAATTATTCATAAAAATAGAAATACCACCTATTTCCAATATACATTTACATTAAAATATTTTATCTTAGAGTTATAATCTACCATTACTGAAAAGAAACCAGTTTGATTTGGTTGTAATCTAGAAGGGTCAATATAACTTTCCTCCAGTGAAACTAGTTTTTCATATTGATCCAATGATTCTATTTTTACTCGAACACTTTTGGCAACATCACTACTAATATTTTTAACTTTCCCTTCAACGTAGTAATAATTCCCTGTTTTACTTCTTCTGTTTGTCCAGTCTAATATCTTAATCGCGGATTCTGATTGATAATCTTTTACTTCTGTACTCTCTGGTGATTTTTGGTCTGATTTATTCGATAAACTTGCTCCCTCTTCACTCTGATAAGTAACATCCCACTGAATTTGACCTTGATCTTTGAAAGTATTTAAGCTTAATACAATCAGATAAATATTATTAGTGGGTTTCTCCCAGGGTAACATCGCAAAAAGGTCCATAGGTCTATCTGCTATTATGAGATTATACTATTTTTAGTTGAAATTGAAAAGAGTGGCTCCCTGTGGGATAATCCACATAATAGAGAAAAAACATTTAAGAAAGGAGCCACAATGAAAGAAAACACCAAAAAGAGGAAAAAGTCAATAGCAAAAATGAAAGAATTTTATGGTAAGGAAGAAATGGCCATCCAGCTGTATAGGATACTGGTAACTGGTAAACGAGGAGTTGATCTAATAATGAAAGAATTGGGTAGCATGGTAGTAGAAGCAATCATGTATATAGAACGGGAAGAGATAGCAGGCCCTGACTATCAGCCTATAAATCCAGGTATCTACAAATGGGCCAGTCAACCTGGGTCGGTCTATCTAGGAGACCAAAAGATTAAAGTAACTCGTCCTCGGCTTCGAGGTAAAACAGGAGAGATACCACTTAAGAGTTACCAGAAGCTAAAAGAGCCAGAACAGTTCTCTGAAGAGTTATTGACCAAAATACTAAGTGGTATATCCGCCCGGAGATATCAAGAGACAGTAATAGATACTGCAGGTGCCTTTGGAGTATCAGCCTCTTCCGTATCCCGACATATCGTGGAAGCTACTGCTAAACAGTTAAAGGAATTCAAAGAAAGAAGCTTAGAGGATTTTAAACCATTTGCTCTCTTTTTGGATACTATCCAGCGAGGAGGAGAGGCCTTTATTATCGCTTTAGGAATTGACTTAAATGGTCAGAAGCTGGCCCTGGGCTTCTGGCAAGGGGCCACTGAAAATCATGAAATAGCTGAGGAGCTATTAGAGGATTTACAGAGGAGGGGATTGCGGCTAAGCAATAAGATCATCTGGGTAACCGATGGAGGTAAGGGGATAATCAAGACCCTAAAAGATAGCTTTGGTAAAAAACTGATCCATCAACGCTGTACCATTCACAAGGATAGAA
>JAXGTM010000288.1:0-2060 GCA_040774925.1 Atribacterota bacterium
AGAAACCAAAGAAACCAGATATACCGCAGGAGCCACACCAATACTATTGCGGCAAGAATCCAGCAAACATAAAGCACCCCAAAAGAGGCATCCGAATATATGTCCGGGATCATCCATCTGGGCATAAAATCGCAATACAATACAATCCCCCACCACAGACGAGGAAATGCTTCTGCATAATTTCCATTTTGAGGACTCGTAATCCGAAGCCTTGTAAGGGTTGAATCTATGATAAAGGTCTGCTCTTCATTTTTTTCACCTTGTGGGTAGGTTAAGAGCCAAACACCATTGGTCCGGGTGTAAGTTCCATAACTGAATACTTCACCATCCTCAGAATACTCCTCAGTAAAGAGTCCCTCGTTACATTTGAAGTAGATATTTGACTCAAAACTTGCACCGCGTATCCAAAACTTTCCGCTGGGTGGAAGGGGTACGAACAGAATGCAGCAGAAGACGGTGAGCAGAATTCCCGAGCTGATCAATCGCCACCGTTTTAAAAAACCTCTATAAGCCTTCTCAATAAACATGAGTTCCATTTTTCGGGTTCCCTATAAATTCACAAATGCGGGCAGGGCAAAAGCTACTATTATAGCCAGTAGAAACCAGGGTAATATCTTATATTTGTTTGACTTGTTCATGATAAGGGCGATATTTGCTGCAACCCCTGTTCCGAAAAGAAGAAGGGTCAAAAAAGTGGAAAGACCCTTGCCCACGTAGGGCAAATTCCCGTTTCCATCAACAAAAAGCCCCGCAACAACTAAAAGAACGATGTCTATTAGTGCAATCAAAAATAATAAAGAGATATTCACTTTTATTAAAAAACAATTTATAAATAATAACACATTTAAATAACTATTTTTTAACCCAAGGCAATTCCAATCCATTCAGATTTTCCTGTGTATCTATTATCCTTACTTCTCCATAATTATAAACTACACAATATTTATTAGTAAGATTAAGTATTATAAAATAATTCGTAATATTGGTTTCTTCCGTAGATGATTTCCATAAACTCATGCTAGGATTAAAAAACAGATTACTCTCACCGTATTTAGTCTCAATTTCTTTAAGCTTACCCTTATCTCTGAGAGATGTGCGCAATTGCTCAATATCAGAAATATCTGGTGTGTCAGATAGCTCAATTAGTGCTTCAAGATACAATATTTTTAGCGAATTCATAGCTATAATTCTATCACGGATCAACTCACGGCGATCCTTACCTAACCGCCAGCTAATAGAGGGAATACTGATTAATAATATAAAGAACAATACAAATATGATTGTGACTGCTATAAATATTTTCTTTTTTATATTGCGCATTTTACTGTCCCCCAGCATCATTACAATTCCGAGTCGTTACCATAGCATTTTTGTTTTGGAATAAGTGATAATCATGGCTGTAAATACTAATAACCAACCTAAAAACAAAAACAAACAAACTTCTTTTTCTTTTGATTTTTTATATAATTTACATAAATTATTTTTACTAATATTATCCTTTCCTAAACCCCTTAAGTATTTGTATAGATTTCTCAAGGCATAACCTATCCAACCGGCCAAAATACCTACCCCAACATGATACAATACTGAAATCAAAAAGAATGATAAGACTTCACCTGATGCATGTTTTTTAGGGAGAAAAGCTTCTGAATTTGATAGGAATATAACAGGTGACATTGTAAAAAATATTATATCACTGCAAAAGAGAACTGATATGCCACATACCGCACCGGTGATCCCACCATATTTTTTAAAAATACTGGATGTGCTTCCTCTTCGGCACCATAAATATATTGGGTTTACCTTTCTCATGAGACACCTTTTTATTCAGTAATTCCTCCCGATGTTGTCGGCGGATTAGTCACGTTATCATTCGTTTTTATTTCGGGTGTTTCCAGTTTATATAGGCTTCCACCATTTATACAAAAGTTGCACAGGGGATTATGGATAATTTTTGAGGGGATGCAATGTTTTTTTCAACCGCAGTTTTCAACCGCAGATGACACAGATGGGCGCAGATTTTTTGGGAAGGGATGACCGGATGCGACCCCTCCGGGGTC
>JAXGTM010000289.1:0-2051 GCA_040774925.1 Atribacterota bacterium
CACCAAAAAAACAGCAAGGATGAAATAAATGTTACATATACCATTTATTTAATCCTTAGTTGCCTATGCTTTGTTGTATACTTAAAAACTGCAACTTCCTTATTCATGGCATTTCTTTTGATAGGTGCTGCCTGGTTCGCTCTAATAATCTTCAGAACGTTTATCTATGTAGGAGGTAGAGTTTAATGAAATTTTACACTCATATAGCTGGAGCTATCCTATTTTTCCTGATTTTAGCCCATTTATTACATATTCAGTATATATTGATTGGTATTTTTTTCGCGTCTTGGATTTCAGTGTTTCCAGATGTATTGGATAAACTAATAGGAAATCACAGGGGCTTGGGACACTCTATAATATGGATCGTTCCTTTTAGTATTGTGGGGTTTTTTAATTTCACCATAGCAGCTGCAATGATGATCGGTTTCTTATCGCACCTGCTCCTGGACATATTCACAGTCCATGGGAGCCCGCTCTTATACCCCATCAAAAAGACAAAATTTGTTGCTTTAAGTAAAAGGCGCAGGATACGAACTGGAACCAATCAGGATAAGGCAGTTTTTATTTTTCTTTTGTTCTTGATGATGCCCTTTCTTCTGTTTACAACAAACGCAGGGCAATTAATTTCAGAGAAAACTTTAGATCCGGTAGTTGCAGCACCTGGAGAAACACCCACCCAGAACACTTCCAATAATTCTTCATCAATCAAAAACAACATTAATATTTATTTGACGGTTGAAAATAGTGTGAATAAGAACATATCTATTCAAAAAGCTGATGAAAGTCCAACAAACATCTTGGTAAATGATATTTAGCTAATATTATAAAGTTACGTAATATTCTAATATTCCACCCAGAAGCGTATAATATTTTTACGTAGAGATCTAATATATACTAAAGGGTGGTAAAATTGGCTAAATATCAAACAAGAGTCAAATGTTATCAGAGAAAGAAAAGTAGGCAATACTTAATTACTCTTACAGGTAATCATGGATTTCAGAATGATGAACCTGTAATTATTTTATCAGAGACAGATTTTAAGGAATTAGAAGATATTAGTAATTTACGTAAAAATCAAATATTGGATCTTGAAGCTCGTTTAACTGAATTGGAAGGGGAAAAAGACCACAAAATTTTTTTAAAGGATCATAAAATTAAAAATCTCGAAGAGAGCTTAGAAAACTCACAAACTCAAGTTAAGGATCTTAAAGCTGAGCTCAAGGACCTAGAAGAAATTCGTCAGGGCAGAGAGAATGAAATCTCAGCTTTAAACAATCAAGTTACTATCTATAAAACCAAGGTCAAAACCTTGGAAAATGAAGTTAAAGAATTTAAAGAAAATGCTGCTGAATCTGATGCAAGAGTCAAGTCTCTGGAACAAGAATTATCAACTGCAAAAGTAAGGATTAAAGAGCTTGAACTCATGGAAGATCAGGCTTCCAAGTTTAAGGAGCTCCAGGATGATCACAATCGTTTAAGGAATAAACATGATCATCTCCAGGAACGATTGAGAACGGCTCTTGAAGAAATTAATCAGCAGCAGAAGGTAATAAGTGATTTAAGTAATAGAGGATTTATCGATTATATTACTGGGCGTTTGCCTAAGAGTTACAAACAATTGCAGTCCCCCAAAAACTAAAAAGTAACTTTTTTATTTCCTTAAATTATTAAATGAACCCAAAGACAAAATAAATGTGGTTTCATGAAAGAACTTGATAACAATCTTTTCAATAAGTCATTAATGAAAAAATATGCAAATGAACGAGCTTTTCAGTTAAATGTTACAAAACACAATTTGATTAAAACCCATATTGAAAAGATTGAAAATGGAGAATTCAAATCAGAAGTAAGTAGTTATCTCTATTTCTACGATTTTCTAAAATACATTTTAGGCTATGATAGGGAAGAAAATATTCTTTTTGACGAAAAAGAAGACACTGGAAGAGGAAAAAGTGAATTCGCTTTGAAATCTGGTGACAAAAAATTCATGGTTATCGAGTTAAAGGACCAAGACACGGACTTGGACAAACCCCAAAATAGACTTGGTGACA
>JAXGTM010000290.1:0-2017 GCA_040774925.1 Atribacterota bacterium
ATTTTTGTTTTGTATTCTCATTTACTATTTGTTCTTTTATTGTCTTATTAAGAGAAAAGGTATCATTATTACGAGTCATGTAGCATCCTTGTAATAAGATAATATTATAACAAATAATTAAATTTAATATTAATTTTTTCATATTTAATAATTTTTTAAAATAAATAAGTATCAATCCGAATAAAATTCAGTCCTTGATATCCCTAGAAATTCAATGTTAGTCAAACGATTCTCCGCATCCCAAGTGTAGTTCCACACACCGTCACTCAACAGGTTCCCCTCTCCATCATAAGTGTATACTCTGCGGTTGTTAATTTTGCATTTATTAAGGGTCATCTCACGGAGTAAAACAGTTTAACGACGGGCTTCATAATAAACCCAATTTGTATTTTGATCGGTTATTAGCATTTTCAATATACCTTCTGACTCCATTTGAAATATCAATGGAGGTGGGGTACTGAATACATTCGTTCCAAAACATGAGTTGATTCTTTTTACAAAACCTTCGCTCTCTATGTCCATCCTGTTCCAAAATAAATTGGTAGTAAATCCTGTGGCCACTATTCTATTAAAATCATCCGGCGAGACTTGGAATAAAAACCTTGCATGCCAATCACCCATTCCTCCTGAACTATATTTCATTACCAGATTAGTCAATGATGTTGGAGGGGGATCCATTACTATTCTTTGAAAATTGCCAACAAGCGTTAATCTTTCGGAAATAGTCATTCCATATATAATTGCTCCAATAATAATAAGTACACAAACAGCAAATACTGAAACAACAGTATAAACAATAATTTTAATAAGTCTTACCATATTTATAAAATATTAGGTTCTTTTCATTTTTGATACAACACTTTCCACTGGCATCCAATCCCCACGTATACGAGCGCACCAGAGCATTATTCCCATCCGACGCTATCAGGTTTCGGCCATTATAGAGCAAAAAAATCACGCTTATCAGTGCTTTGTATTTTATCTAATTAAAAAATTAAATCATTTATTTATTTACCTAACCGATAATGCATAAATCCAGTTATGCAAAGATTTAACATAATACTAATGAATGAACTGGTTATTATTATTATCCAAAAAACACATTTTGTTTTAAAAGAATTAATCATTTTATTCGTTCGAATTCCGATAAAAAGAATTGCCAGAGAAGGAAGAAAACCAATCATGTAAATCCCTGTTGCAATATATTCTCCTGCTTTGTCCCCGAAAAGCCCTGGAAATTCGATATAACAAACAATAAACATGAAAAAGAGCGGATAAAGCAGGGTTAAAAAAAAATAGCAGAACACATTTTATGATATTATTTTCCATATAATTATTTTACTTCATAATTCTTTATTTAGAACAACCACATTTTTCAACGTGCCAATAGCTCATTCACATATCTTTGACCAATATATCCAAAACCATGTTTAATCATACAAATAACTCACGTAGAGATCTCCGGTTAAATTGTCAAAAATATAATTTATTGTTATAGTTCCTCCATGTCCCTCTCCTCCACGTATGACCTCAAATTCCTTACCCTTTTCGGGGATAGCTGAAGCGTTTGATAAGTGGCCGTAATGTCCACTCAATTTATCAATTCCCTCATAGTAATGGCAGGTTGCATTTGTTGGAATCGGGTTGATACCCACAGGAAATTTTAAATGCCAGTAGAGAGCACCATCCCAAAAGTTCATATCAGAAACATACTCTACAACTTCATAATTTTTATACGCTACCTCTTTCTTAACCACACGGGGATTTAGAAAAAAATACTGTAATGGCAGGAAGACTATAAATGCAAGAAATATAATAATAATAAAATAAATAATATAAGATAGTATAATATATTTTACAACACGTAAAGAAATTCTTATCGGATTTTTAATAAATAAATTTAAGTATAATTTTATTTTATTCATTAAAATATTGACTCTTCTTTATTTATAACAACCACATCTATCCATGTACAAAAACTCATTTTCACATCTCTGAACAAAACATCCCCGTAAAC
>JAXGTM010000291.1:0-1975 GCA_040774925.1 Atribacterota bacterium
TCTACGTTATGCCTCTTTACGACTTATGGAGATAGATGAAGAATGGCAGACTGGGAGACGCTATGTGAAGATGGAAAAAGAGGATCAATTCCAACATGTAGATGATCCTCTACTATGTGAAATAAAACAAATAAAAGAAGTAGTCAAGACTCAGGAGGAATTGGTGGCAATATGATTTTACAGAAAGAATGGGATTGACTCCTTTTAAATCTCAAACTAACATTCACCACTAAAATACCTTAATTTAGGATTTAGATATTTCTCTGGATTTTAAAGAATAATCTCACATTTTTTATAGTTAATGAATGAAATGCCCATTTTCTTTATTACTTATTAGATAATAATATCAAAAAATAAGTAAAGTATTAATTCTGTATAACTTTGTTTAAACAAACATTTGATTATAATGGTATCAATGTGAGGTATAAAAATAGTTTCTTTATTAATCTCCAGTTACTATGTTATTCGTTTTTAGTAGAAAGGACAAAGAATAGGATTTTCTACCCTAATGAGTATATTTCGGAATCTTCGTAAAATTCCCTTCAATACTTTTTTTATAGTATAATAAATAATTATAATATTATTAAAATAAGTTAAATGGAGTTAAAAATGAAATACGATTTTGATTTAATATGTATCGGTTTGGGCCCGGCAGGAATGGCTGTTTCTGCAATGGGTGCAGAGATGGGTTTGAAAGTATGTAGTATTGAAAAGAATAAGGTTGGCGGAGAATGTATGAATGTGGGCTGCATCCCAAGTAAATCTTTGCTGCGTATTGCAAAATACAGACATTCTTTTATTAAATTGCAGGAAATGGGTTTAGAAATTGGTTCAATTGCAGGGGTAAAGCCGCCCTTTGAGAAGATTAATGAATACCTCGATTATATTGGTGAAGAAAAAAATATGAAGATGTTTGACAAAGTTACCCTCATTTTAGGTGAAGGAGAGGCAAGTTTTGTAGATCCGCATACTGTAAAGGTAGGTAACAGGACTATTACCGGTCAGAGGATCTTTATTGCAGCGGGCTCTTTGCCTATGATTCCACCAATAAAAGGTCTGGCTGATGTTGAATATTTGACCAATCAGAATATCTTTAATCTAAGTGAGTTTCCAGAAAGTATGACTATTATCGGAGGAGGTGCTATCGGTTGTGAGATGGCACAGGCATTCAATCGCTTAGGTACTAAGTGTACCATAGTACAGATGGATGAGTTTTTAATTCCCAATGGGGAAAGAGCTACTGGAAAACTACTGGAGGAAGAGTTTAAAAAGGAAGGTATTGAGGTTTACAATTCCAGAAAAATAACTGAAATCAAGAAAGAAGATGGCAAAATAACTTTATTAACAGAGGATGGTTTGTCAATTAGCTCTGAAAAACTGTTGGTTGCAGCAGGTAAGAGGTTCGATTTTAGTTCATTGAAGCTAGAAAATGCTGAAGTAAAATATGATAGGGGCGGAATAAAAGTAGATGATAAATACAGAACCACAATGAAGCATATTTATGCTGTGGGTGATTGCAACGGACATACGCTGCTGACCCATGCGGCAATGCATCAGGGAATGTTTGCACTTATGAATGCTGTAAGTCCCTGGAGATCGTTTAAATATAAAAAATTCGTTATTCCCTGGACTGTCTTTACCGAACCTATGGTTTCTGTTGTCGGCATGCTAGAAGATGAATTGAAAGAGAGAGGGATAAGATATCAGGTAATTACCGCCAAATATGAAAACTATGGTGCTGCAATAGCTGAGAATGTGAGTGTTGGCTATGTAAAGGTATTTGCCAGCAGCTGGGGCAGAGTTTTTGGTGCGGTTATTGTAGGAGATGGTTCTGGTGAAATGATAAATGAATGGGCATTGATAATTCAAAAGAAGATCCGTTTATACAGTATTCTTTTTTTAGCACATTCATTTCCAACTATGGGATTTCTTACAAAGAGGGTAGCTGAACAATGGATGATGGCAAAAATGAAGA
>JAXGTM010000292.1:0-1958 GCA_040774925.1 Atribacterota bacterium
CTGCTATGGCGGAGCTATTTTCCTCATTGTGACTTTATCTATTGCCATTATTTCGATTTTCAATTCAAAGAAACCATTCTTGCATACTTTAATATTATCCTGGTTTGTACCCCTCACTATTTATGTTTTTTTCTTTACTCATTTTAAATATCAATATTGGCTACCCGTTGCGATTCCACTTTATTCAAATTGGATTTTAATTTTTCCAGAGAATATTAGATTATCATTTAAAAAGCAAAAGATTTTGACATTAATATTGTCTCTTATAATTATTATTCAATTTGCTTTTTTCATCGACAAGGATGTTAAAACCATATCCTCTCATCTGACTCGTGAAGAAAACAATGCGAGCATCCTTTTTTACGAAAAAGTTAAAGAAATATTGGGGCAAAAAATGCAAGAAAACCTCTATGTTTATTTTGATTACCGACTTTATTTGCCAGATGACAATGCTTGGACTAAAGAAACTTCGTATGATTTATTAACATATCAATTTATCCAAGAAAAGGATTTTGATGTGCTTCTATTGCAGCAGCAAAGAATAATGGACTATCTTCAAGAGGGTGTCCAAGGAATTGACCCAGAACAATTCAAACTTAGCCAGGATTTTTATAGGGAAGCAAATGAGGGAAATATATCAGGTTATGAATTGATTTATCGCGATCAAACGGGATTGATTTTTATGCGGAAACAATAATTGATTATCAAATGGGTAGAAACGGGAAAAAATGAGAAAGATTAATATTGAGATAAGTCATTTTGAAATGAGAATTATTAACTTCGTTCAGAAAAACATTCAAGTAATATTTTTTATCTTAATTACTTGTTTGGCTCTAATAATCCGAAATGATCTTAGATACTTTAAATCAGGTGATTACCAATATTCTCTAAAGCCTTGGACTGATCATTTGGAGTTACACGGTGGATTTTCAGGTCTAAATACTTTAGAGAGTAATTACAATATGCCTTATTTATATATTCTTGCTTTTATAACATATCTGCCAGCTTCAAACCTTGCAAAAATAAAGTTAGTTTCGATTATTTTTGATTTCATTACGGCAATCCTTGTAATGTTAATTGTAAAAACATTAATTAAACCTTCTAAAAGTAGTCTAATTCCTCATTTAGCCTATGCGGTTACTTTATTCGTTCCTACTGTTATTTTGAACGGAACAGTTTGGGGTCAATGTGACATAATCTATACGAGTTTTATCATGCTCTCAATATTTTTCCTGCTTAAAAAGAAACATACATGGGCCTTTATTGCTTACGGAACAGCTTTAGCGTTTAAGCTACAAGCCATTTTTGTTCTGCCAGTTTATATATTTCTATATATTAAAGAAAAAGGGTTTTCCTTCTTGAATTTTTTAATGATTCCACTGGTTCAATTCATCTTTTACATACCAGCATTGATCCTCGGAAAACCCTTAGCAGATATTTTCAACCCCTATCTATTTCAGATAGGACAATATAAAAATTTGGTTCTTAATTTTTCAAACATATATAGTTTGATACCTGATAATTATGATTTTTTCTCAAATGCAGGATTGATATTATCGATAAGCATAATAATGATTATTTATACAATATTAATAAAAAACGATATAAGATTTAATATAAATGACTATATCCTTATTTTCTTAATAACTGTAATGCTTTGTGTCTATTTTCTCCCCTCCATGCACGAACGTTATATGTTTACAGCAGATGTGCTAGCAGTCGTTTATCTATTTCTCTATCCAAAAAGACTTTTTGTGCCGTTTATAATTTGGTTTATTAACTTTAATGCTTATCTTCCTGCGCTTTATGGATTTGGTCCAATCATAGATTATAAGATTATGTCAATCTTATACTTTTGTTTAATAGTTTATCTTATTTATGATTTATTAAATAATATAAAAAGTAAACCAAAATCAATTGTAATTAAGAAAAAACTTTCATATTCTTAGGGGAGATTC
>JAXGTM010000293.1:0-1956 GCA_040774925.1 Atribacterota bacterium
AGTAAAAATAAAAGAGGCTTGGAGTCAAATAGATGTTCAGCTTAAAAGAAGGGCGGATTTAATCCCAAATTTAGTTGAGACTGTCAAGGGGTATGCTTCTCATGAAAAAGAAGTCTTCGAAAAGGTTACTCAAGCTAGAACTGCTCTAATGTCAGCTTCCAATCCTAAGGAAGCAGGAGAAGCTGATCAAAAGCTTGGCAGTGCCCTAAAAGATCTATTTGCTGTGGCAGAGGCGTATCCAGAGCTTAAAGCCCAGGCAAGCTTCGGATCTCTTCAGAATGAATTGACAGATACAGAAGATAAGGTTGCTTATTCCAGACAGTTTTACAATAATGTTGTCAGACAATATAACGAAAAGATTGCTGTGTTTCCGAACAATTTTATTGCTAATATCTTTAAGTTTGAACCTGAGGAGTTTTTTGAAGTAGAAGAGACTGATAAAGAAAATGTGAAAGTGGAGTTTTAATTTTTAGCAATTTTACGGGTGAAATATGCCTAATGTATATCAGAACATAAGCTCAAATAAAAGAGATACTGTGGTTATCTTTACACTTTTTACCGCAATAATATTTGCTATATGTTGGTTTATTGGTGAATACTTTACCGAAGGTGGAGGAACATCTTTACTCGGTTTAGCATTTATTTTTTCCGGTTTATCGGGTCTTTTTTCATATTTTAATTCCGATAAAGTTATTTTGGCGGTATCGGAGGCAAAAGAGCTTAAATATGAGGATGCTCCCGAAGTTCACAAATTAGTTGAAAATATGTCAATAGCTTCAGGGATTCCAAAACCCAAAATTTATGTGATAAACGACTCTTCAATGAATGCATTTGCCACAGGAAGAGATCCTCAGCATTCTGTAATTTGTTTTACCACGGGAATAATTCAAAGATTGGAAAAGCGGGAATTGGAAGGAGTTATAGCTCACGAGATGTCTCATATTGGAAATTATGATATTAGATTAATGTCTATTGTAAGCATTTTAGTTGGGGGGATTTCTCTTTTAGCGGATTGGTTTACAAGGGGTTTTTTCTTCAGAGGGAGAAGAAGAGATGATGATAGTTATGTAAGTGTTATCATTCTTTTAGTGGGAGTTATTCTAATTTTACTAAGTCCTTTAATAGCTACCCTAATTAAACTTGCTATAAGTAGAAAAAGGGAATATTTGGCTGATTCTACTGCCGCTCTGATTACTAGATATCCTAAAGGTTTAGCTGACGCTTTAAGAAAAATATCTCAGGATACCGAGGTCTTAGAAACAGCTAATAGTGCCACTGCCCATCTTTATATTTCCGATCCGGTAAGAGGAAAAAAGAAAAATAAATTATCAAGTTTTTTTGATACCCATCCGCCTATAGAGGAGCGTATAAGAAGATTAGAATCTATGTAACTTCTATGTCAGAAAAAACTATTTCTAAAGAAGAAATTAAAAAACTTAGTATCCTTGCAGAATTAGAGGTTTCCGGAGAGTTAGAGGAACTTTCCGAAGCTTTAAGTGAAACTTTGGATTATGTAAAAGTTTTGAATGAGCTTGATACTTCCGGAGTTGAAGAAACTTTTCAAATAACCGGTTTAACTAATGTTTTCCAGAGTGATGACGGGGGTGATTCTTTATCAAAAGAGGAAGCTTTGTTTAATGCGCATAAAAAAGTTAATGGTTTATTTTCTACCAAGGCAGTATTTAAGAGATGAAAAAATTAAACGAACTTACAATTTTAGAAGCTGTAGAGAAATTGAAAGTAGGCGAAATCTCCTCTGTTGAAATAGTCAAATCGTGTTTGGATCAAATAAAAAAATATGATAAAAAAATTAAATCTTTAATAACTGTTACCGAAGAAATTGCATTGGAGAAAGCTGTTCAGGCTGATGAGGAGATAAAAAAACACGGGGCAGTAATTTTTGAATCCAAGCCTCTTTTGGGGATTCCTTATGTTTGTAAGGATAATTTTTCTACA
>JAXGTM010000294.1:0-1954 GCA_040774925.1 Atribacterota bacterium
ATTGTTACCCTCAAAATGAGGGTTTTTTTAAAAAAAAATCAAAAAAAATTATAATGTATTGATATTTAAGAGAAAAGGCCGGCAGAAGAGGAGAAATGAAAAAACCTAAAACCATGATAACTTAAACCCATTTAAAGATGCCGGCCTCCGCGACTATCATTGCAGCAAGCTCTTCAATCAACTTAATAAAAAGGATACCTTATCTAACCAGTCAGCAATCCATTACCAAATCAGGTCTCACAATTAAAATCTTAAAATAACTTTCAGTTTCCTTTTATCTGATGTAAATATATAAAATGTTTTTAATATTTGTCAAGTATTTTCGCTAAACTGTTATCAACAGTATCCGGGTAGATATTAACAAGTCTTCTGTGCCCAAAAAAAATCTGAATTTCTATATCTGCTGTTCATTTTGAAAAAAAGTGTAAAAAGTTATTGATCTGAATGTAACCTGTAGGCTTTATTTACGTATGAAAGAATATTTTGAAGCAGATTTGTGAAAGTTAATAAAGTACCTTAAATATATGTCTATGAATACATTAGCCCAGGATGGTATATTCTCAGGAAAAGGATCGGATTATATTCAAACCAAATATGATAATAGTAACATTATGAAAAAGGATAAGGAATCTGACAGCAATCACACTAAGGGATTATTGACTTTTCCCTTTAAACCAATTTCTGAATGGGATGGAAAGCCGTCAATTAATAATCATGAGGATATACCAGAATGGGGTCTTACTGACCGCCTGTCAAAAGAATACGGTCTTTCCAGAGATAAAATCAATCACCTGATCCGCTATGTCGTTTATGCTTTCGGTACAGGTTCATATTTTGAAGAAGAGATAAAGGTAATTGATTTCGAAAAAAATCCGGAACCCATTCTGTCTGTCAGGTTTGAATCACGCAACAAGCAGATCACAATTAAGGACAATAAAATAATTGATAAGTTATATAAGCTGCTTCTTGGTGAAAACAATCTGTTCAAATTACAAAATCCTTATGATAAAGAGATCATTAAGCAGGTAGCTTTAGAAGTATTGAAAGAACTGAACGGCAAGGAGAATATCCCTGTCCAGAAAGCATATTGTATTATTGGTTTCATCTTTGCATATCATGGCTATGGCATCTGTAAGGAAAAAATAATGACAGAAGGTGAATTTATTTATGATACAATAGAAAAAGAGAGTAAAAATATTTCCGTATCGGAGACTTATCCTCAATATCTTTCCCGCAGGATCAAAGAATATATTGAAGACTAATTCTCAGTCTGCCGGGAAAGCACCGGAAAATTTTATAATAGAAAAGAACAATCTTTCTATTGTCAATCCGGAACACTAATTTGAAAGAATCGGAATACAAATAATCCCGGGTGCAGCCCGGGTCATGAACAATAATCGCTGCATGGCTCTTTGGGAGCTGAATATAAGTGCTAATAATACAAATAAAGCGCAATCATTCCCTCTACGACCGATTGCGCTTTTTTCCTCGTGATCCCGAAGGGACTCAAACCCCCAACCTTCTGATCCGTAGTCAGATGCTCTATTCAGTTAAGCTACGGGACCTTTGTCCGACAGACTGCAAATATAATAAATTTAAGAAGTATTTAGAGTACTTAGAGTACTTAAAGTACTTAAAGTTATTTGATAGAGAATCCGCCGATATTACTAACTCTAAGTACTCTAAGTACTTTAAGTACTCTAAGTACTTCTTCCTTTTCTCCGAATATTTATCTACTTTTACTCAGTCAAAAAGCATACATTTCTGTAATATCATAACGTAAATTCCAATGAAAAAGACAGTAAAAATAATTCTGTTATCCGTTTCCGGACTTATTCTTCTGATACTGATCCTCCTCTTTACGGTACCAGTGATCTTTAAAGAAAAGATCAAGACTAAGGTTGAACTGGTAATTAATGAATCAATTAACGCGAAAGTCGATTTTCAGGATTAC
>JAXGTM010000295.1:0-1920 GCA_040774925.1 Atribacterota bacterium
ATCAGTTGGTTCTGTTTTAGCATTTTCGTCTGCCTATTGTGCTTCAATGTTATTAGCAGGATATAATGTTGTTCTTTGCATCGTTGTAGCTTTAGCGATCGGTTCTTTTCTTGGTTTGTGCAACGGCCTTGGGATTGCTTTTTTAAAAATTCCTCCTCTCATTGCGACTTTGGGGATGATGAGCGTTGCAAGAGGTTTGCAGCTCACTCATACATTAGGTGCTACGATTTATTCTTTTCCAAAAGCATTTAGATATTTAGCCGAAACACAATGGATAGGTATACCAGCACCTATCTATTGTGTAATCCTAATATTTATAATTTTTCACTTGATAATGAGATATACAATTATGGGTCGTTCAATTTATGCTTTTGGAGGAAATAGAGAAGCAGCTAGAATTAGTGGTATTTCACTAACAAAGGTTACTTTATGGGTATATACAATGGCAGGTCTTTTAACATCTATCGGTGGCATTATCCTCATAATGAGAATGAATGCTTCTGAAACTTCAGCTGGACAAGGGCTCGAATTAGAAGCAATCGCAGCAGTTGTGATTGGAGGAACAAGTTTAGCTGGGGGTAGAGGATCAGTAATGAATACCTTCTTAGGCACTTTAATCTACGGTATTATCTTAAATGGATTAAATATTGTAGGTGTTAATCCATTTATTCAGAAGATGGTTATTGGCTTCCTTATAATAGGAGCGGTAGCGGCAGATAGTATAATGCGGTACCGGAGAGGTGAGAGATAAGCAAAAATACCTATTATATCTATTGAAAATTAGACATAAAATAAAGGAGAAAAAAATGAAAGCCGCTTTTTTTCTTGGTCCAGAGAAAATCGAAATTAGAGAGGAAGAAAAACCCAAGGTAGAAGATGGTGAGGTTTTAATTAAAGTTATGTATTCAGCAATATGTGGAACAGATGTCCGTATTTATGGAAATGGACATCACAATGTTAAACCTCCCCATATACTTGGTCATGAGTTTTCTGGAGTAATAGAAGAAATTGGCAAAGGTGTGAAAGGTTATCAGGTTGGTGACAAAGTAACCGTGGTTACTGTAATTTCTTGTGGAAATTGTTACTTCTGTCGAAGAGGATTTCATAGTATATGTCCAAATCAAAGAAATATTGGTTATAATTTTTGGGGAGGATTTGCTGAATATTTTAAAATGCCAAAAGAAGGTGTATTAAGGGGAAATCTTTTGTTATTACCTAAGGAAATGGACCCTTTAGAAGCATGCTTAATTGAGCCGTTATCTTGCGCAATCAACGGACAATCTTTCCTTAATATTCAATTTGGTGAAAACGTTTTAATTATTGGTTCGGGTCCAATTGGTTGTATGCATGTTGAACTTGCAAAAAATCGTGGTGCTGGAATGATTATGCTTTCTGATATTTCTCAACAACGCTTAGAATTAGCCCAATTTGTTCAAGCTGATGCTTATATTAATTCTCAAGAGAAAGATTTAAAAGATGAAGTCATGAAACTTACCGATGGCCATGGAGCAGATGTAATTATTGTTGCAGCCTCTTCTAATGCTGCACAGGAACAAGCTTTGGATATTATAGCTCCAAGAGGTAGAATAAGTCTTTTTGGTGGATTACCAAAGAATAAACCTTATATTAACTTTAATAGTAATATTATTCATTACAAAGAAGTTGCGGTATTTGGTGTTTTTGCATCTAATGCTTATCAATGTGAAGAAGCTGCTCAACTTATATTCCATCGAAGACTACACACTAAAGAAATAATAACCCATATAATTGGAATAGAAGAAATTGTAGATGGTATTAACTTAGTTCGTTCTGGTAAAGCCTTAAAAGTTGTTATTTCTATGGGATAAATATTTTTGTACGGTGGGACTATAGATGAAAGCTCTTGTAAAAACAGCATATGGTGAAGGTAATTGCCATATA
>JAXGTM010000296.1:0-1903 GCA_040774925.1 Atribacterota bacterium
CCCTAAGGAATTATCACAGCGATGGTTTGATATCATTGAATTACTTCACATTCTCGTGGGGGGTGTTTCTCTTTTTTTATTTAATGAAAGACTATAAATTGCATAACGCCGCTGCGATTGCAGCTGCTATTGTATTCATGTTAGGAGGTCCACTTACTGGACATATTCAGCACGTTTCTGGCATATTAGCAATATCTTTAGCACCTATAGTTTTATTATTAATCAGGCTCGGTATTAGAAATCAAAGAGTGTGGTTGCTAGGCCTCACCGGATTAGTCATTGGGGCCACAATAATAGTAGGTTATCAAGTTGCTCTGCTCTTTTTTATGGTTGCTTGTTTTTATTTTATTTTCGAGTCTTTCTTATATAGAAAGGAACATCAAGAAAAGCCTAATAAGTTAATCATATATTTTGTATTCATGGTACTCGTTACATTTTGTTTCTCAGCATTACAAACAATACCCTCGTTAGAATTTTCAAGATTGAGCAATAGACCCTCCTATGACTATGCAAGCGCTAGTGCCGGTTCTGTTCCTCCGCAAACAATACTGACAATGGTTTTTCCTAATTTGTTTAACTCAATCAGTGGAAATTATTGGGGACCAATTGACGTCACAGAGGGTTATCTTTACGTCGGTTTTATTCCAATATGCTTTCTCATATATTCTTTAGTAAACTGGAAACATGTAAATGTCTACCAAAAATTTTTCTTGTGTGTGGCTTTTTTTAGTTTATTATATGCTTTAGGTAAATACACTCCTTTTTATCGCATAATCTTTACTGTTATTCCGCCTCTTAGACTATTTAAGAGACCATCCGACGCCTTATTCATTTTCCACCTTTGCACAGTAATGAGTTTTGGATTTGCATTTGATTTATGGATAAAAAGTGTTCATACATTATCTCAACGTATTCAACACATAGAAATATGTCACTTGTTGTATGCTGGGCTGATTTTAATTGCGTTTTTTATTGTGCACAGAAATAGACCAGAGCTCAGTTTTTTCGACTGGTTCTTTTTGCCAAACGCAGTTTTTATTATCCTATCTTTAATAATTATTTTATTAAAACCTGAAAATACTACTTCTGTTCTCCTCATTGGTCTAATTGCTGTTTTATCTTTTGACATAATAATCACAAGTAGTGATCGTTGGTTCAATTCGACCTCACAAGAATATGTGAATATAGATAGAGAATCAATTTATGGTTGTTCGGAGGTAGTTGAATTTTTGCGCAATAATTTAGGAGATGAATATCGCTTTGAAAGCGTACGTGCTGGAAGTTTATGGCCTAATTCTGCTGCGATTTGGCAAATACCTACATCAGTAGGGTACTCTCCACTTGTGGTAGGAAGCTACGATCAATTCGCCTCTCCTACTGAAAGCTGGGCTTCAAGACATTTTTCTGGGTTTATTAATAGTTATAATTCTAATTTATATGACCTTTTAGGTGTTAAATATATTATTACAGCTTCAGAACTCAAAGAAATCGATCCCGAAATTGACATGCACGATTTTCCTAAAGTAAAGTCAATTTGTTACAACATTTATGAAAATAAAGGTGTGTTGCCATTAGCATTTATAGTACACGAAGCCAAAATTCTCGAAAATCACGCATATAGTGACTTAAGATCATATCAAGATTACGAACCCGAAAAAACAGTTATTTTAGAAAATTTACCTACTGAATTAGAAAGCAAGCTGACAATTGTTGATGGAAGGATTTATATTGGCCAAGGCACATCTTCTGACAATCTCGATATTGTAAAAAAAGTAATAATGAGATTTCTATAAAAGTCTCCCAGTTTACTTTTTGTCCTCAATGTCGACATTGCTGCCATATATAAGGCTTTTTTCACATCTGGTCTGCCGCCTCGCGTTTTGCGATACCCATGAAGCTTCCC
>JAXGTM010000297.1:0-1850 GCA_040774925.1 Atribacterota bacterium
AAAGAAATTATACATGGAAATTTAGAGAAAAAAAGAATAGTTCATACTAAAAACTGGGAAAAAGAATTAGGGGAAGAGCTTAAAGAAACGTTACATTAGTCTTAGCAAATTAATTATATTTGTATAGAGACGGAATTTTCAAATAACCCTCCTCAAAAACCAAAGAATAACCCCAATACCTGCAATTTAGATATTAAGGATTGTTCTTTTTATATGTAATAAATGTCTTCTCTTTGTCCTGTTCTGATCTGAAAACCATTTTGAACTAATATCTCTTTGATATTATTCTGATTACAATAAAGCCTACCCTATCGTAGTCACTAAAAGCGACTAATTTTATTAGTTACAAATAAGTGTTCCGCAGCTCTTCAGACGAGCTGATTATGAGTAGAGATCTATTAGGTTGGGCTGCCAAGTTACAGCGAGGTTAAATTAAACGGTTCAGTTGCTTAATGTAGGTTTTTCAAATAATCAGTTAACCATGGCCGTTCAAAATAAAAAGGGCACATAAAAGATTCAAGGTAAATACTAGTGATTGATTCATACCTGTCAGCCCATAGATTAGGAGGTCGCCCTATATGAAAACAATTAACAGTTTGCTAACTAGTCCCGAAGATGAATACCATGATTTTAAGGTTCAATGGTACTCACATGGCAATAAAGCTGAACTAATAAAAGATATTTTTAGCTTTGTAAATACCTCACATCACGAAGATTGTTACTTAATTATCGGTGTGGATGATAATCATAATGTTACTGGTGTCGAAAGTGATGAAAATAGATTAAATACTCAAACACTTACTGATTTTCTGCATTCGTTACCTATCGCCAATTCACATACACCAAAGGTAATTGTTGAGCCTATCAAAGTTAAGAACCATATAATAGATATTATTACAATAAAAGATACAATAGATGTACCCGTTTATCTTGACGAAGATAAACACCCTAAAAAGGCTAAACGACCAATCCATGCTGGACAAATATTTGCAAGAGAAAATGATACGAATACTCCAATCAGTGATTCGGCAAGTGATTATCTGGTTGAACGCCTTTGGAAAAAAAGATTTGGCTTAGATTTACCGATTCAGCAACAATATAAAATTAAATTACAGGATATAAATAACTGGGAATATTTTGAGACCGATAAAATAGGATTTCTCTATAATGTAAACCCTGATTATTGCATGTTCCTTGAAGATGATGATCAAGATCGATATAAAGTTGAATCCTATGCTTTAGGACAGTACCGAGCTCGTATGGGTTGGCAAAAGTTAGTATTAAAATATAAAAATAGAACAATAAACGAATTCCTTGTAGTTTTTCTAGATGGTGCTCGCTTTATGACTCTTGTACCTAATTTAAGCACTATAGCTTCCTTTAGTGATAATCCCCTTACATTTCAATACTTCATTGCCGATTCTCTTGAATTCTCGGTAGAAAAATTGTTTTTATCAATGAAAAATAGTCCAACCGCTCCTGACGGGTATCAAAGAATGAATCTTTTTCAACGTATAGTAATTTTCGACAATTGCCAGCAAATGAAACAAGGCTTAAAAGAACTTACAAGTAAAAAAGATTATATCAAGAAGCAATGCACACCCTCACAAGAAGAAATCAATAGCTGTCGTTCGTTATTAAGTATGGACTTTAATAGCAAAGATGTTGAAATGACTCAATCATATCTTGAATATATGTGTCAAGAAGCTAATGTAAGTCAATTCATTATTAGATATTTAAAAACAATGTAGGGTCCATAGTTACCAAATAACCCCTCGAAAACGTTGAAAGAATAACCCCTAATATCTATAATGTAGATATTAGGGGTTATTTATTTTTATATACCAGAA
>JAXGTM010000298.1:0-1803 GCA_040774925.1 Atribacterota bacterium
CATCCATAAAAATATATCAAAGGTTTAGTGGGGAGAAAATATATGGTTGCTCTAAATAAAAAAATTAAGACGCACTGGTATCTTATAATTATATTAGTCATAGGTATATTCATAACGATCCCTCAGATACACCATCATATTACGATTATTGGTGCAGATGGATTATTTCATTTTAACCGGATATATGATACTGCTATGCAGATAAAAAATCATAATTTTTCCTACTTTATTCAATTATATGGGTTCTCTAACTCAGGTCGAATGGTCACATCAGTATATAGTCCGTTAATCACATATATTTTTGGTGGAATATTGCTTATTTGCGGGAGTTTTTATAAATTTGAAATTGTAACGCGTTTTTTATTTTTTATTTTATCAGGTTTATCTATGAATTATGCCCTTAAAATGGGAAAGGTGAAAAATCAATTCATGATCCAATTGGTTTGTATTATGTACGCGTTTAGTCCAGCTGTAATTAGATGGGATGCGGCACAGAACTTTACCAGTATTGGTGCAATGCTTATTCCTTTGGTAGTCGGGTGTGGCATACGGATGGTTAATAATAAAGATGAGCCTATCAATTGGGTTCAACTAGGTACTATTATGGCAGTAGTGGTACAAACACACCTAGCAACTGCTATTCAATCAGTATTCTTGTTAGTTATCTATGCTACTATTGCCTTAATAATTAATAGAGCTTCTAGAAAAAACTTACTTAAAAATGGTATTTACGCAGTTTTGCTTTGTATAAGCTTATCATTAAATGTAGTAGCGGGAATGTTCGAATTATATAATGGTAACTATATAGTGCCTATCGCTAAGTTTGATTTTGTCGATGGCAAGGGTATTTATAATATTTTACAAACATTTTCTGGAAAATGGGTTAATTTGTTTTTTATTTTAGCCGTTTCTTCAACTTTATTGTTCTTCTTTAAAAAGATACCTCTAGCTATGAAGATTACAGGGCTTTTATCATTAACATTATTTTTGTGTTCAACAACTATTATTATTGATTGGCCTACTATCATGCATGATAGTGCTGTTTTTAGTAATTTACTACAATTTCCAGCACGTTTAGTAGGCCCAGCCACAGTGTTAGCATTAATTACAGTTGCCAGTATTGGTGATTTTGAGTGTACAAATTTCTTTATCAAACAAATTAGGAATGGACTAATCCTAGCGTTGTTACTTTTCTTAGTAGTAAATATGCGCTCTAATTTTCTCTATAATCGGAGTACAAGCCACAATGTATTAATTTCAAAATCGACTACTATACCATATATTGGACGTGATCCTAAAACTTTAAAACATATTACTTATTTGATGAAGCAGCCTTTAAATGAACAAGATATTAATTATATTACTAAGTCGACTTCGGATTATATGCCCGCTAATCATAGCATAGATAATTCTGCATACTGGGATTATAACAATAAAATTATCCAACCGACCAAAAATAAAAATTATAAAAAGGAAGTAGCGCAACATAAGATTATTGTGACATGGAAGGGCAATGGGACTTATGATAATCCACCAGTTGCATATTATAAAAATAATCATTTTAAATTAAACGGCTTACCAGTAATCCCTAGATCTTCGGGAGGTATAATTAAGGTTCCTAAGGTTAAAGGAAAGATTGGTAAAAATGTTATGGAAGTAACGTATACGCCTAAAAAAGTTAGTGTAATGATGCTGTGGATAGCTATGTTAAGCTGGATTTCAATAGTATTTTATGTTTTTATACGTCTATTCAGACAGGTAAAACGTTCATTTTTATTTAGTAATTAAAAAGGTATTGTAACA
>JAXGTM010000299.1:0-1798 GCA_040774925.1 Atribacterota bacterium
AAATTATTATGTGAACCATTATTATTGGGAATGTCCATGAATATTCCCCAGCTCCCCTCTTCCCAGCATAACCGATTAACTTGGATAACACATTGTCCAACCAGCAAAGACCATCTTAGCAGTTGCAAAGAGAGCCAGTATTATTATGTAGAAGTATTTTAAATGAAAAGTAAGGTATTAATACTTGGAAATCCAATGGATCATGAGGGGGGCATGGTGGAATTCAATAGAGGCCTTATAAATTCTATAAACCATCAAGGTGGCGGGGTAGTCTTGCAACCCGTTGTGATTGGATCCAGGATGAGTTTATTCTATTATCCCGGTCTAAAGAAAATTTTGTATCCATTTTATTATTGCTCTGATTTTATAAGAATTACGATCAATCTTGTTGTCTATAAAAATATAAAGATTGTACAGCTTATTCCATCGCTTATCCCTATTCCAATTTTACGGGATAGTATTGTTGGATTTATTGCTAAATGGGTGTTTAGGAAAAAGATCGTTTTAGTATTACATGGTTGGAAAGATTATTTCTACACTGAGATAGCAGACAGCAGAGTTTTTAAAAGGCTGCTCCTGGTGTTATTTAACAGAAGCGATATTATTTACGTCCTGGCAAATGAATTCAAAACAAAGTTGGTCACATTGGGCTTAAATGAGGAAAAGATCAAAATCACATCCACATTTTTCGTAAGGGAGACTATTCCAAATGTTTATTCCAACCATGAGGATAATCACGTGATTAGGTTCATTTTCCTAGGTAGGATTTCAAAACTAAAAGGCATTGATGAACTTGTGACAGCAATAAAAGAATATAATAAGCTCTATAGCAATTTTAGTTGCATTTTAATTGGTCATGAGGACAAACCTGGAGTGTTTGAAGGATATAAAAAAATGGTACAAGATAATGGCCTGAGTGAAAAGGTGTTGTTTGCCGGTCGAATTTTAGGTCCGAAAAAATTTGAAATGCTTTCCCAAGCTGATATTTTCATTTTCCCATCACATACAGAAGGATGCCCGACATCAGTTATAGAAGCATTAGCCTCCGGGTTATTCGTTATTTCAACAAAAGTTGGTGCCATTAACGAGATAATAAATGAAACAAATGGTATAAAAGTCAATCCGGGTAATTCCACTGAGCTAGTGCATGCCATGTATGAGGCGACTGAAAAAATAGGCACAATCAGATCATTACGCAGAACGATTTCTGCTGACGCGCATAAGAAATACGAGGTTGGGATTATCGCAAATGAGTTCCTCAAGACATATGCGGAACTGATTAATAATTGACCTTAAAAAACAGAAACATAAAAGTCAGTGCATAACAAAAAATTCTTACTAATTGGGCCTACAGAATCAGTCTTGACTAAGAGAGGTAACCGTTTCCCGGATTTCGCAAACTTTTTACACAAAAATGGGGCGCAGATTGAGTATTACACAACTGACTTTTATCATGCTGAAAAAAGAAGATTTACAATTAAGGAAATTTTTGAAGCGAAAACCATATGTCCTTATAAACTAATTGTATGGCATGTCTTAGGATATAGTGGCAATATATCAATTAGAAGGTTAATATCTAATTTTCTATTCTCATCAATATTGTTTATTAGATTGATATCTAGAGTCAAAAAGGCGGACTCAATAATAATCCCTTCACGGCCAGTAGAATTGATATTTTTTGTCTCATTAATCAAGCTAATAAAGGGTAGTAAAATATATTTGGATATTCAAGACATCTGGCCTGGTGCATTGCAGATAAATCACAAGTTTAGAAAAAAAGTGTTTACTTACTATTGTA
>JAXGTM010000300.1:0-1788 GCA_040774925.1 Atribacterota bacterium
AAAACGCCTTTAAAGATTGGAGTGTTTATAGTTGCTCTTAACATAATTTTGGATTTAATATTGGTAAGATTTTTTGCACACGCCGGTATAGCTCTGGCTACTTCGATTTCAGCAATTCTACACCTGATAATATTAAGCATTGCCTTGGACAAAAAAATAGAAGGTATAATGGATAAAGAATTATATGGGTTTCTTTGGAAATCGCTATTTGCCAGCCTTTTTATGGCTATAACCTGTTGGGGAATTTCCAGATTCTTTGATTTTAGATTTAATATGAATCTAAAAATTTTTCAATTTGGTCAGGTAATGATTTCTGGATTATTAGGTATAATAGTATACTACATTAGTGGTATAATTATTGGTATTCCTGAATTTAAAAATATTAGAACCATCATTAAAGTTATTATCAGTAGAAAGATAAAGGAAGATAATTAAAATGACGCAAACGGTTAAAATAGAAGATATTCGTAATTTTTCAATAATTGCGCACATAGATCATGGTAAATCGACTATTGCAGATAGAATTTTAGAACTGACCGAATCAATCAGTCAGAGGGAAAAGAGAGAACAGGTACTTGATGATATGGATTTAGAGAGAGAAAAAGGTATAACAATAAAGTCCAAGGCTGTTCGAATACTGTATAAATCTTTAACTGGAAAAGAATTTATTTTTAATCTTATTGACACTCCAGGCCATGTTGATTTTTCTTATGAGGTATCACGCAATCTTGCTGCATGTGAGGGAGCATTGTTGGTTGTTGATGCTGCACAAGGAGTACAAGCGCAAACAATTTCTAATGTGCATATGGCTTTAGAAAATAATTTAACCATAATTCCTGTAATAAATAAGATTGATTTGCCTACTGCTGATCCTGAGAGGGTAAGCAAAGAGATAAGGATGATTAAAGGGCTTGAAAATAGCCCAATTTTCAAAGTAAGTGCTAAAGATGGTACAGGAATAAGAGAGATGCTTGAAGCCGTTATTGAACACATTCCTCATCCAACAGGAAAATTGGAAAAACCATTGCAGGCATTAATATTTGATTCGGTATACAATCCATATCAGGGTTCTATCGTTTATATCAGAATTGTTAATGGTTTAGTTAAATCTGGAATGAAAATACAAACTATGTCAAACGAAAAAAGTTATGAAGTCAGTGAGGTTGGTGTTTTTACTCCAAAGAGAAAAAAAGTCCATCAACTTTCTGTAGGAGAAGTGGGTTATCTGACAGCGGGCTTTAAAGATATTAGTCTGACCAAGGTCGGAGATACTATCACTGATAACGAAAAACCAGCATCTCATCAATTACCAGGATATAAAAAGGTAACTCCAGTAGTATTTTGCAGTTTTTATCCAGTAGAAAATGAAGATTATCCGAATTTGCAATATGCTTTGGAAAAATTAAGCCTTAATGATTCTTCTATAAGTTATGTAGCTGAAAATTCTCCTGCTCTTGGTTTTGGTTTCCGCTGTGGTTTCCTGGGTTTGCTGCACATGGAGATTATTCAGGAAAGACTTGAGAGGGAATATAAGCTTCAGCTTATTGCCACTACTCCCAGTGTATTATACCGAGTTCATATGAAGAGCAAACAGATTATTGATATTAGTAATCCTTCAGAGTTGCCAGATACTAATTTGATAGATTTCATAGAAGAACCATTTATTGAGCTTACTTTAATCTCACCAAGTCAATTTTTGGGTGGAATAATGGAATTACTGCAAGATAGAAGAGGAGTGTTTAAAAACTTAGAATATATTGATAAAGATAGAGGACGATTGTTATATCA
>JAXGTM010000301.1:0-1785 GCA_040774925.1 Atribacterota bacterium
CTACACTCAGACAAATCGAAAATGCCTTCCGTAGAAAAACTCCAGCAATAATCTCAAGTCATAGGGTCAATTACATAGGGTCTATATCTGAAATAAACAGAAATAAAAGCCTGAACCAATTAGACTTACTCCTTCGAGCTATTATCAGACAATGGCCCGATGTCATTTTCATGAATACCGTACAGCTAGGCGAGAAAATCTCCAAGTGCCATAGTTGAATAAATTCGGGGAACCCTGCATAAAATGTACGCACAAAGGTATTCACTCATAATTGCAGGTTTGCAACTGTTTATACCATTAATTGTACTTTTCGATTGGCTTTTTAACCTGGGAATAGTTCAAATTCAGTTTGGGGTATATTTTAAAAGTCTGGTCACTTTAATTTTCTTTTACATCTTCATAAGTCATAGATTTCCAGACTTTGTTTTTAAGAAAGTTCTCATATATTTAATCATTCTGTATATACTTTATTCCATTTTTTCGGATAACATCCAGGGCAATTTATATATAACCGCCCGAATTCTCTATTGGGTTCTTGGTGCATTTGCTTTCTATTATTTTTTTAAGCATGATCTTATTAGTGAAAAGCAGCTAATCAGGATGTTAGTTACTATATCTGTAATTGCAGGCGTTTTTACGTTCGTATTAATGAGCCGTTCTGAAGAGCATCAAAATGCAAGTGCTTATTTGTTGTTATGGTGTTTGCCATTATTGTTGCATTTCAATAAATCGAAATTGATTAGTGTTGTCATTGCTTTTTCTATGGCAGCTATAGTAATCACAATAAAGCGAGGGGCACTTGTGGCATTGATAGTCTCATTAGTAATATATTTTGTCGCCAGACTCCGTATTTCAGAAAGAAATATTAGCAAGCTAAAAGTTTTTATTAATGGCCTGTTATTTCTGGCTTTAGTAGGAATTATCTTGTATCTACGATGGGACTTGATTAGTGAAAGGTTTTCTGACAGAGGAGGATCAGGCCGGGATAAATTATATAGTCTTATAATTAATAATTATATGGCCGGAGACATACTTGAAGTTTCCTTTGGAAATGGAATTAATTCAGTTCAGAGGATGACCTCGCTTCAATCAAATGATCCAAATAGCGTAGGAGTAGCGGCACACAGTGATTGGCTTCAGCATCTTCATGACTTTGGAATTCTTGGAATATTATTGATGGTATCGCTTCATGTAGGGTTCATAAAATTGATACTTTTTCATGCTAAATTCCGAACAAATACATTGCCATTCTTATCAATGACCTATTCTATTTTTCTATTATCGACAATCTACTCCTTTATTTTAACAACCCCGGATGCTATTATTTTAGGGATAAATTTAGCCCTGATATCGTTTGAAACAAATCAATACTCCCAAAATGCTGGAAACTCCTGAACACTTATTTCAACCACCATTATATTGTTATAATAAAAATCAGTGGACTCCTGATTTCAATCTTGCTTTAAATAATTTTAATAATGAAATAACCCTGGATTTATCAGCAGTCTTGTCGTTTATCTCATTTGGCTATATATGTAATAATAGAACTCTTTTCCGGGAAATTAGCCGAAAACCGTGGCTTTCAATGGTTGATAAGACTGGCTCAGCTCAATTATTAGAAATTCCTCCACATAACTTTTATTCTTCTGATTATAGCTTCCTGTCACGAAAACTGTATGAATTATTGATTGATGAAGCAAAAACTGCCATTAAGGGAGTTGATAATATTTATGTATTACTTTCTGGAGGCCTGGATAGTAGAATAGTTGCTGGCATTTTAAAACA
>JAXGTM010000302.1:0-1778 GCA_040774925.1 Atribacterota bacterium
TACAATTTCCGCAAAGAATACATTCTTCTTGTTTTATATGGACTTTCATCATAATCACAAATAATTACTTACCTGATCTTTTATAAAATTTTATATTATTTGGCGTTAAATAAATAATCACAAAAACATCTAAGATTGATGAATACCTTCCCATTTCATGCAAAAGTAAATTATAAGAAAAAAATAAGAGGCGAAAATCATATATTTTAATAAATCCACAAACATATCAAATATAGATAGATTTATAATATAAGTAAATATTCTGAAGTCAATTAATTATTTAGGTCTTTTAATGCCAGAAAAAAATGATTCAATAGAATATAAAACTCATACTGCGGGAGTTAAGACTCTTTTGGGCGATCCTAAAAACGCTATATTAAAATTATCGACTCCCATGATTATAGCCATGCTTGTTCAAACACTCTATAATTTTGCTGATGCCTTATGGGTTTCATTTTTGGGACCTGAAGCCTTGTCTGCAGTTGGCTTCTTTTTTCCTTTTTCTTACATGATTATGTCCGTTGGTGCAGGAATAGGCATGGGAGGAAGTGCTGCAATATCAAGATTTATTGGGGCACATAAGAAAGAAAAGGCCGATAATGTTGCTGCACATACAATAGTCTTAATGCTGATAATGGGGATAGTTATTACAATCCCCTTTGTCTTGTTTTCAAGAAATATTTTTGAAATAATGAAAGCAGGAAATGTAATTGAAGACGCCACTAAATATGCACAGATTATGTTTGGAGGCACATTATTAGTTTTCTTTTCTAATGTCGCTAATTCTATCCTTAGGGGTGAAGGAGATACAAAAAGATCTATGTATGCTATGGCATTCGGCTCAATTTTAAACATAATTCTTGATCCAATATTTATATATCCTTTAAAAATGGGAGTTCCTGGGGCAGCTTGGGCATCAATTATTTCTTTGGCAATATCTTCTATGATTTTATTTTATTGGCTTTTCGTTAAAAAGAACAGTTATGTTTCAACTACTCTTTCAAAGTTTAGATTTCATAAATCTACACTAATTGATATACTGAGGGTAGGAATACCTTTTTCACTTTCCCAATTATTGATGTCTTTTTCTTTTTTAGGTTTAAACTTTATTGTTGTATCTGTAGGCGGTACTGACGGAATAGCCATTTACACCACAGGATGGAGGATTGTAATGTTTGGTACCTTACCTTTAGTTGGTATGTCTACTGCAGTAACTGCTGTTACTGGGGCTGCTTATGGTGCAAATGAAATAAAAAAAATGGATACTGCATATCTCTATTCTGTAAAGTTAGGTGTATTGATAGAGGCTTTTGTTGCAACAACTGTTTTTATATTTGCGCCTCAAATTGCATCAATATTCACCCAATCGGCCGGAGGGGCGAGAATTTTAGATGATCTGATTCTATTTCTAAGAATTTCTTCAGTATTTTATCCCTCAGTAGCATTTGGAATGTTTTCCTCAGCTTTATTTCAGGGAACTGGAAGGGGTATAAACGCCCTTATTATAACTCTTTTTAGGACAATAATTTTTATAATACCATTTTCTTATCTATTCTCCATATTTATGCAAATGGGCCTCAGAGGTGTTTGGTTGGGCATAGTTGCCGGAAATATTACTGGCGCATTTATTGCATTTATATGGGCAAGATTTTATATTACTCGATTGTTGAGAATAAACAACATTTCCTGATTTTTGCATAATCTATATGTTATTTGTTATTTAAGTAATACTATATTGAGAAAATTTGACAGATAAATTCTTATACTAATAATTGCAA
>JAXGTM010000303.1:0-1736 GCA_040774925.1 Atribacterota bacterium
AGTTGAAGGAACAATTCCCTGTTTTACTTCCGATAGGAATCTTTTAATAGAAGGAACAGAATTTCCATCGTTACCAAAAAAGATACGGTTGTCTTTTACCATTTCATCATATTTCTCACGCGAAAATCTCCAACATCTGCCTTTAGGAGGATTGACTTTCCTCCCTGAAGGTGTGATAATTTCGTAGTCATAATCAGCTGAAAATGTCCTAACAAGCATATCACTAGATTTCCAAGGTCCCCGAGGATCATCATCTCTATTTGTATATCTAGCATTTTGTTCTTCTGTTCTGGGTAATAAATTCATATTCCATCCAATAACATCCTTAGAACTTTGTTTTTTAATTTTTGCGTAACATAATATATGATCATGCATATTTGAGAAGTAAGTAGCATCATTTTGAGGACTATACTTCTTCTGCCAAATAATGTTGGCCACAAAGTTTTCCTCGCCAAAGATTTCATTCATCAACATGCGTAAATTATGAACCTCATTATCATCAATGGAAACAAAAATTACCCCATCATCCTTTAAAAGATTTCTAGCTAAGAATAAACGAGGATACATCATGGATATCCAATCAGAATGAAAGCGACCACTCGTTTCAGGGTTTGTAGTCTGCTTAAATCCTTCTTTACTGACTTGGTCTGTTTGCTCTAAATAAGATTTAATACTATCTCTAAAATTATCTTTATAAACAAAATCCCTTCCGGTGTTATAAGGTGGATCAATATAGATCATCTTTATTTTGTTAAAATAGGCCTTTTGAAGTAATTTCAAGACTTCAAGATTATCCCCCTCAATGAAAATGTTCTTTGTAGATTTAAAATTAATAGATTCATCTTTATCAGGTATTAAAGTGCCTTTTGCAGTGGTTTGGATATTTTTAAAAGATTCCTTTCTTCCTGCCCAATTAAATGAATATTTATTATCTTTATCCGCTATTTTCTCCCCTAAGGTTCTTTTTAACATATTCCAATCAACTTTACCTTCGCTGAAGACATGGGGTAACAACTGTTTTAGTTCACTTAATTCTTCTTCGGTGATATTAACTGAGTCCTTTCTAACTCCATGGATGTCCGAATTCAATAATCTTTCAGAAGACTGGTTTTTTATGAAATCATCTTTAGGAACTTTTTTAGTATTAGTAATATCATCCACCATCTTATTACTCCTTTAAATATTGTTATTAATCTTATTTTTGCCTAAAAGTGAAACAATTATATTAATTTATCTGCAGATATTATATAAAGTTTGTAAGGGGGATTTTAATGAAAATAATGGGAATTTCACATCCGATACCTACTGAATATGCTGAAAGGATCTACAATGAAAATAAAACTGTTTTTATCTCAAAATCTTATCTGGGTAAAGTATCTCCTGGAGACAAATTCATAATTTATGAATCTCACGGGGCCAAGGCTTATACTGGGTGGGCAGATATTAAATCCATTGGCAAACAAAAAACAGGCTCAATAATACGAAAATATGGTAAGGACTTAATGATTACAAGTCAAGAATTTAAGGAATATTCAAAAGGCCGAAGTGAGATGAATATTATAGAATTTGAAAACCTCGAAAAATTCAAAAAACCTGTAGTTCCAAAAAGATTTGTCACTGTTGCAGGTAAATACATTTATGAAGATGAATTCAGGATTATCAGTAAAAATAATGATAATAGATGACTAGGAATAATCATAATGTGAAAATAAGAATAATTTCGTTTTCTTACTTTA
>JAXGTM010000304.1:0-1733 GCA_040774925.1 Atribacterota bacterium
CTCTATTTCTTTTTAATATCAGAATCGGTAAAAAGCTATAATATCTTCTCCATCTGGTATCACTTCGCTATTCAAAACGAATACTTCACCGCCATTTGATATTGTTTTTATAGCAGCAAAATTGTAGAGATCATACTGGTCAATTTCATTATCATCTAAATAGACTTTGTTTTCTTCCGGGACAAAATGGCCACTCTGTGAAGTGTTGTTTTTAATAAATAGCTGTTCTACTCTGCTAAAATATGCTGCTGAAACAACATCTTCAAGTTGTGTAGAAGTTTTTCCAGTTCCTTTTAAATCGTGATAAGTTGAGACTATAGCTTCAAATTGTTCATGGAAATAGTCTGCTACGATTGCCAGAGCATTCTTGTGAATCGCATCAGAAGTGCATTCATCGGGATTTCCCTCCAGACTATCTTTCAATAAGTAGGGATAGGTATTAATTTCAGAATAGGTTGAAAAAAGATCCTTTACCGACATTATAATTAAAGGTGATTTATTCTTTTTATCTATATATTTATTTAAACCCTGGTCAATCTGTCTGAAGTACTGGAGTAATTCTTCTTTTCTTTCAGCATCTATTTCACCAACACCATGAAAAACTACTCCTGAACCTACTGCCCCTGATGAATGGAAAGAAATACCTTTTTCACTATCTTCAACCCTTGTAACCTCTTTCAGATTCTCTGGAATTCCATCAATAGTAAGCTGGACAATACTCCCTTTGCTACACTGGAATATTCTGTTTTTATTTCTACTGATAGCAAGGACATAGAAAATGTTATTAGTCATAAGCTCTGGAATTAAAGGGACTATATTAAAATAACTGCTTACCGTAGATTTTTCCGGTAAATCAGTATTTACTTTAAAATAATAAAATTCTCCAGGACTGATGAAAATAGCGAGACCTTCCTTCTGATTTTGCCAGAAAATTCTATCTTCTAACAGATCAGTAGCGGGTTTTAACAATTCATCAATACTGCGAGTTCCCATAGCATGTTTTTCCTGTAAATCTTTTTTTATTATATTCAGTAAATTTTTTAGCTGGATAGGCATTTTTTTTACTTCAACACTAGCAGCAGCTTTTGTGGGCATATATACAGAAATACATGGCCCTTCTTTTATAGCTATGAGTCTTTCAATTACATCTTTAGTTATCTCTTGCATAACTATACCTCCTGTTTTTTATTATTTTAAATTAGTAAAAATTAACCTACCTACTCATATTTTATATTTATTTGATAGATAATTCAATTTCTTTTTTAGAAATCGGCACCCTTGTGTATTTTCTTCTGTTCAGCTGGTATAAACAATTTTCAAAAGAGAGACCACACATCTTATCAGTTTATTTCATTTTTTTAAAATTAATAAAATTGACGAAATTTCTGTTTCATCTCCATATCAATCATATTAACATGTTTTTCAACAACCTCAGGCGGACTGTATTTAACCAATAATTTCAAACAAATGTAAAATATTATGATATCATCGACCCAGCCCAAAAAAGGAATAAAAGTAATAGGAATTAAATCATATGGGGATAGTACATAGAAAAATGCAGCATAACAGATTATCTTTAAATAGAGTGGAACCTTTTTATCTCTAACCAACCGATAACCTAATTTAAAAAAATTAGGGATATGTAATAATGTTCTAAGCCAGAAATATTTATTATTGAATTTACTGTACTTATCTTTTTGGTTATTAAACATTTTTATAAAACCTCACAAACA
>JAXGTM010000305.1:0-1730 GCA_040774925.1 Atribacterota bacterium
AATTTAAATATGCTGATATTGTGCAGGATATTGAAATTTTAAGCGAAGCTAAAAATGCAGTTAACGAAATTTTTTACGAAGATGAAAATCTAAGTATGACAAAAAATATATTGTTACGAAAGCAAATGATAAAAATAGTTAAAGGTGGGAATAATTTGTTAGCAATAGCATAAATTTTTAATTCCCCTTCGGTAAGTTGTCGGGGCGTATTGCATACGCCCTGCGAAGCTTGACGGGTAGTCTTTTTGTCTGAACCATGATTAAACAAGACTATAGGATTAGCAAGATTTTTTAATATTAGCAATAAATTGTAGGGGCAATCCTTTGTGATTGCCATTATTTAAAATCCCCCTTGTTGCGTCCTAAAAAAAGTTGACACGTTTTGTTATACAAATTACTTTATTTTTTTATTATTTTTTATTAAATTTATGCCACTTTTGTCTGACTGTGAACCTGTGATGGAGTTTGCAGGTTCAATGACCAATGTGGACGTTTTTCATTATAAATCATTATGCCTGAAATTACTGCTGAAAGAGCCTGCTTAAAATTATTAAACGTTGCATCTAAGTAAAATTCATTCTTTAAGATACCGTTAACCCGCTCTGCTACTGCATTTTCATAACAATGATTCTCTTCCGTCATACTGATGCCTATATTAGCATCTTGAAGCATTTTAACATACTCTTTACTACAATACTGTACGCCTCTATCTGAATGATGTATCAATGATAGTGATTTATCTTTACGACTGCGAAGCGCCATTTGTAAGGCTTTAAGACCACCTTCTATACTCAAACTACGACTCAAAGACCAACCTACTATTTTACGGGAATACAAATCTGTTATCAAAAACAAATAGACAAAACCGCTTAATGTGCGTATGTACGTTATATCGCTAACCCATACTTGATTGGGACGGGTTATTGACAAATCCTTTATAAGATTACTCCACTTGTAAAAACGGTGGAAAGAGTTGGTTGTTCTTGTGTAACTCTTTTTGCGCTTTACAAGTAAGTCATTTTTAGCAAGTATCCTAAAAAACTTATCTCTGCCTATTTTGCCAATTTTTAACAAGTCATCTTTAAGCAAATAATAAAGTTTTCTGCCACCTATACGTGGCAAATAACGTCGCTTCTCCTGCACTAATTTTACAACTAGAGACTCTTTAAGTCTATTATTCTCTTCGCTGTTAATACTTTTGTAAAACGCTTGACGAGTAATCTTAAAATATGAACAAAGAGATTTCACTGTTTCCTTCCCTTGAAGTAAATAGATAACTCTTGTTCGTACTTTTTTTTTAAGTCCAAATTAAATAGCTCATCGGCTACTTCTATAACTTTTTCCGAACACTTATGATGCAAAGAAAGCTCTGCATATGCCTCTTTTAGGGCTTTATATTCTTTTCTAAGACGTTTTAATTCGTCCATTTCTTTTACGCTTCTCACGCTGACAACCCTGTTTAATAAATGATTTTTACCAAATGTACGAAGCCATTTCTGAATGGTTTCTTTGCCGCCAATTCCATATTTTGAGCGGCAACGCTCAATACTGAGACCGTTTTTTTCAATATCTTCGATTACTTGCAACTTGAAGCAATCACTATACCGTTTTGTAAAATTCTGGTTTTTTGCCATGTTTTTTTCCTGTTTTTGGTGTAAACCTATTTTAGGACATGACATAGCCTTGATTTTACAAGATTATAGGATTACCAAGATTAGATGGTGTTAAGA
>JAXGTM010000306.1:0-1725 GCA_040774925.1 Atribacterota bacterium
ATATGCATTAACCAAATCTTGTGAAGGTTTATGAAAATCACATCCACCGCAACCTTGCGGCCAATTTAACACATTGCCCCAATTAAGGCGACCAAATTTAGTCCCGTCATTTTTTGAAAATTGTATAGACCAAATACTCTCTACTCCATTTTCTATACCGCCATCTGCTGTTGGTAAAAAATTACTAGCACAATTCGGTTGCAAAGCATATTTACCGCTATTAATAACAATATTTGCATAATCTAACATTTTTTGCATATACGCTTTATTAATAGTTCCTGTGAAAGTGTTAGTATCGTCACCTTCTGGATAAGCTAACCATGAATAGCACTTAGCTAAGTACGCTGCTGCTGCATATTTTGTTGGCCTAGCCACCTCTGACTGAACCTCTGGTAAAGTTTTATAAGCATCCTCAAAATCAGAGATTATCTTCTTCCAAAGATCCTCGTTACTATATACACGGTTGCCAATTGTGGTATAATCATCTTTATCAATATTCTCTTCAGTAATCCAAGGTACGAATTTAAACAGAATCTTCAATTTATAATAAAAATGAGCCCGTAAGAATTTCATTTCAGCAATTTCTTCTAACTTATTTGCATAGTTACTATTAGACTTTAGCTCCAAAGAATGGAGTGCAGCGTTGCAGCGCGCAATGCCACAATATAGGTGATACCATATATCATCCAGACCATCCGTAGTAGAATTCACACCTTCTGATATCTCCAGATAGTGATAATTAATACAGTCACTTTCGTCACGCCCTCCCTTCTTTGCATCATCACTTCTAATATCTCCATAGGGCCATAGATTAAAAGGATACGTATAATGATCATTACCAAGGCCTGCATACGCAGAAGTCACAAGGCCTTCTATCTGGTTTTGTTGCTTTACAAAATTATCTGTTACAGCAGAGGTGGCATTCTCATTTAAGAATGAATCGCCACATGAAGTTAAAGCAAATATTGCACTAAGAATAATTGTAAAAGGTATTATATTTTTCATATTATAAATATGCTAATGATTAATAATTAAAAACTTACTTGTAATCCAACAGACATGGACGTTGGTATAGGGTATCCCCAACTTGAAGATTCTGGATCAGTAGCTGAAAAATTAGAAGCATGGATCGTCAAAAGGTTTTCTGCATTAACGTAGAAACGACAATTGGTCATATAAAACTTTTTCATAATAGACTTCGGAAGAATATAACCTAATTGTAATGTACGCAATTTAAGATAGCTACCATTTTCTATAAAATATGTTGATAGCCTACCTTCATTATTGGCATTTGTGTAGGTCAAAGCAGGAATATCCGAATTCATATTAGTAGGACTCCAAGCATTAAGTACTCTAACCCCCTTATTGGAGCCAGTTTCACTTACAGAATAAAAATCTGTGGAAAATTTCTCGTTGTTGTAATAATCGACACCTTGTACTCCTTGCCAGAACATAGAAAGATCAAAATTTTTGTATGATAGGACAATATTAAGACCATAAGAGAAATCTGGTGTCGGGTTATAAATCCAAGTCTGATCTTTTTCATTGATCACATTGTCACCATTTACATCTGCATAACGAATACGTCCTAACGCCGGAGCCACGAAGCCAGAAGCATAAGTATATTTGCTGTTATAAGCATCTATTTCTTTCTGAGAACGGAAAAGACCATCTGTAACATAACCGTATTTAGAATTATATGCATGACCAATAATATTATCATTA
>JAXGTM010000307.1:0-1657 GCA_040774925.1 Atribacterota bacterium
AGGAGAATGGATATTTGAGGAGGGTGATTTTGCTTCAAATGAGTGTTACGATTTAAGGTTGAGCCATGCTCTGTCACTTTTAGATAATGTAAAACGTGAAAGTTCTTTTTGTATGTAGTGGTAATTCACCAAATGTAATAGGTGCTGTCGTGGCTAATCAAGCTGAAGCACTTACCAGTCATGGTGTTAAAGTTGCTTTTTATCCTATTAAAGGGAAAGGTTTCATGGGTTACATTAGGCATTCTTTCCTTCTTAGAAAACACCTTCTAACGAATTCTTATGATATAATTCATGCGCATTATATTTTATCTGCCCTTGTTGCAACTCTTTCCGGAAGTAAGCCATTGGTAGTATCTCTAATGGGGAGTGATTTAAATATTGGAAAGCTTGTTTTGAAATTTGTAAGTTTTTTAAATAAAAATAGATGGAAGAATATAATTGTGAAATCAGATTCCATGCAAAAAATTGTAAATCTAAGAAATGTGCAAATTATTCCGAACGGAGTAAATCTCTCCTTGTTTTATCCTGCTGATGGACATCCTCTTAAATCTAAATTTGGTTTTTCAGAAGAAAAAAAGACACTGCTTTTTATAGCTGATCCATTACGCGAAGTAAAGAATTTTAGTTTGGCAGAAAAGGCATATAGATTACTTCCAAAAGGAAAATTTGAACTTCAGGTAAAGTATAATTTACCCAGGCATATTATTCCCCAAATATTGAACGCTGCAGATATAATCCTATTGACATCATGCTGGGAGGGTTCTCCGAATATTATAAAAGAAGCAATGGCATGTAACAAACCGATTGTGGCTACGGATGTTGGTGATATTGCCTGGTTGTTCGGTAATGAGCCGGGGCATTTTCTTACTAGTTTTGATCCCAGTGATATTGCTGAAAAAATTATTTTAGCGTATAATTATTTATGCATGTTTGGGCAAACGACGGGTCGTGAGCGAATTTTAGAGATAGGGTTGGATTCCTCAACTATCTCACAAAGGATAATTGCATTGTATAAATCAGTTTTGGCTTAACATGCAAACTATATCGGGTGCAATTATTATAGAAGGACATATTCAGGGGTTATCTAATCTTAGATCACTGGGTGAGATGGGAATACCTGTCTATGTTGTGGATAGAAATAATTGCTTAGCTAGATATTCTAAGTACTGTAAAAAATTTTTTAGATGTCCGGATTTTATTGAGGATTCATTTGCGGATTTTCTATTGGATCTGGCTGAAAGAGAGGATTTAAAAGGTTGGATATTGATGCCATCAAATGATCATGCAGTATTGACAATTTCAAAACATAAAACAAGGCTTGAGGAGTATTATAAAGTTATAACTCCTTCACTTGATATTATTCAAAATATATATGACAAATCCCGTCTTTTGAAAAAAGCCGAAGAAATCAAAGTTCCAGTTCCGAAGACGTTTTATTTTCGATCGATTAATTGTTCCTTTTCAGAGGATTTGCCATATCCTGTTATTACAAAAGGGCGTAACGGGCTAACATTTTATAAAGCTGTGGGAAAGAAGGCTTTCATTGCCAGGGATGATGAAGAATTAAAAAAGCAATTAAAGAGACTCTCAGAAAAACTTGATATTGAAAATACTTTTACGCAGGAAGTTATACCGTCGAGAGGTTCTAATCAAACAT
>JAXGTM010000308.1:0-1650 GCA_040774925.1 Atribacterota bacterium
AAATCTTAAGCTCTGGATGCTATCCAGTTTGTTTTTCAATTGTTGATAGGCATAAATAGTAAAATATGCCGAGACAAAAGATAAGGAACATCCTTCACTGAGATGCTCACTAATAAAATTGCCAACTGTTCCACGTTGATGATTATCCCGTATTGCACTTTGAATATTATTATTCATATTGTTACTGCCTCGTAGATATATTTTTTTCACTGTTTTTTACTTTGTGTGATAGAAACTTAATCATAGCTTTTTTATCAAGTAAATTTTAATTCCACCTCCCTTTTGTGCTGGTATAGAAATTTGGTACAGAAGCTCCCTTCTGAAGAACAGACCTTTTATCCCTATATTCAAAAAATCTATTGCTTCCTTTCCTGTTAAAGGGTGACATATTGCTCCAGATGAAATATGAAACATATCCGGGGCAGCTTCCATTGGTTGTATTCTTTAAAACAATGTCTCATCCATTCCTTTGCCTACGGTCTTTGTTGCTGTCTTTTTCTAAGTGCAGAGCTTTTCCATCTTCCTAAAAGTAAATATAATCAACATTGCCCTTATGTCAAATAAAATTATTAACAAAATATGTGAATTGAACTATCATAATGAGCAGAACTTAGAATTCTCCGCTTCTTCAGTATATTCTTTTTTCCTCAGAGATTCTTTACACATTTGGAGTAGAGTTGATATTGGAATCCGCTCTATGGAAAAGCGGCTCCGGTAAATGATCCCAAACACCCAGTTCCATTAAAAAATCCGTAATCAATTTTCGACTGCCAACTCTTACCATTTTTTATTACCATTCACAACTCTCAACGATGCACTGGAAGTAATGGTTAATCTTATGGCTCTGGATACTAAGTTCGACAGCTTGGACGATACCAGGGTATACATCAAAGCTCTCGCACCCTGGTTCAAAGACGATTAGATAGAATATTACTCAGAGATGAACCTGGTTGTCAACTCCAGAACACATACACCTTTTCCACCTTTTCATTGGAAGTGTAGGACGACTATTGTATCTATATGATTGGTAATTACATCAGGGAAGTCATCTGAAAAGGGTAACCTTTGTATTCAAGCATCGTTTACCATTAACCGACAAGTTGAGAAAGTATATACCACTGGAACACTTTTTGCCACCAGCATCTCTGCCATCCCAATAGGTGTATTGCTCAATTGTCTTATTAGGATCAAGCGAGATGCTCTTCACTTTTTGCCCTTTTATATTATAGATAGCGATGCTTGCGGTGGATACTCTTGGCATTGAGTCATCCAGTTTTGAGGGTAAAATAACCTTAAGATTAGTGAAGGCAGTAAACGGATTGGGATATGCAGATAAAAGCCCCTTCTGCAAAGCCGGAGTTAACGGATCGTCAATACCAACATAGGGCAAAGAGCCAAACTCATAACAGCCCATATCTATCCTGCCATCCCAGACACGCCAATTACCTGCCAGATCATAAGGTAAAAGATTCAGCCCGGTGGTATCCGCTGTTCCAGTGTTGATACAGGGAGAATACTCAGACAAACCGTAATAAGCTGGGTTGGTGATATCGTCTCCGCCATAAAAGAAGGGATTACCTGTGATATTGCTATCGGAATAGTTTACCGTGCTCGCGATACCTTGCCAGATATCGCTATAACCATTCCTGA
>JAXGTM010000309.1:0-1613 GCA_040774925.1 Atribacterota bacterium
ACTTGTAAGCACATATTCCGCAACCTATACAAAGATCATTTTTTACAACCAGTTTTAATACTTTTGGACTATTCTGCATTTCAATTTCTTATTGCTTTGAACAATAATTGTATTTTTTTATTAATTAATAATCTCTCAGCTTTAGTAATTCCCAGGGTATAAATTGAAATACCAACCAATATTACTGAGCTAAAGCATACTATTAAAGGCCTTAAGGGAACATTTGGTATTAAATACCTTATCAATACTGATAGTAATATTGAAATGGCCAGTGTCGGAATTATCCCTATAATTACCCATTTTATATAACTATATATTGATAAGCCCACAAGGGGGCTAATGATTCTCAGTCTTGCGAAGAGTGCTACTAATGACATCACAATGCTTACATAAAGTGTCACCTGGGGTGGGTAACCTAGTTTTAAAAAAAGGTAAGAAACCGGTAAAATAAGTAACAATAGACCGCCAACAACTCCTTGATACAACTTAATTCTACCTGAAGCCTGAGCAGCTGTCATTAAAGGTCCGGATATACTGTCTATTAAAATATTTATTATTACAAGCTTTGTAAATATTACCGAATATTCAGGAACTATCTTCAGCCAAAGCCTAAGAATAATCTCGGTTTCCAACAAGATCGGTAAGGAAAAAATAAACAGCAAAAAAAAAGAGTACTTGGCACCCTGAAAAATAAGCTTATGCATATATGTTATATCTCCCGAGGCAAATGATTTAATGATCTGTGGGTTCATTGCCATTTGAAAATTAGATACGAAGCCATGCACAGCTCCCCTTACCTGGTAGGCAATTCCCCTTGCTGCATTGACAACAGGCCCAAAGAAAATATTTAAGAGGATATTAACTCCTTGCCCATATAATGCCACGGCAGCATTACCCCAAAGATTCCATCCTGCATAATTAAAAAGCGTGTTGAATAAATCTTTGTCCCAAAAAAACCGATATCTGCTTTCCGAAAAATTCCTTTTGCAGTAGACTCCGTAAATTATTCTTAAGAGCAATGAAACAAGGAATATCAATACAGCATAAAATTTAAGTTTATCAAATCCAAACCATTGAAGCATAAATACAATCAGCAGCTTCAGGGAGACTTCAATAATGCTTACCCAAGCATAAATATTCGTCCTCTCATGCGCTATAATGGTGGCATTATATGGTACACTAACCACGTTAATCAAAAATGCCAAAACAGAAAACTGATATACCCAATTGGCAGCAGACATCCTCCCGGCAGGGATTGTCAATTGTGTGTTAACAAACCATACGCCTACAGTTTCACCAAGTAGAAATATTATAACAGCGATAAGAAAATGAATATTTATGCTCATGCTGAATACTCTACCTAAGTTTATATAATCCTTCCTTCCCAGTTCAAAAGACAAGAAGCGTTGGGTTGCAGACGCCATGGAGCTACTCAGGAACCCAAACATGGTGATAAATCCTCCTACTACATTGTATAAACCGTAATCTGTAACTCCGAGTGTATTCAAAATAATCCTCGAAGTATATAGGGATACTGCCATGGTTATCAGCATCCTAAAATACAACATACCTGTGTTTTTAGCTATTCGTCTATTAGATGCTGATAACATTTG
>JAXGTM010000310.1:0-1607 GCA_040774925.1 Atribacterota bacterium
GAAGTTAAGTTTTATGATTTATTTAATCTGAGACAAAATATGGCGCGGAGTGACTTACACCCACGAGCTCTTGGAAAATACAATATATTTTTCATATAAATGACATAATATATTAGGGGAATACCGTATGGAATAAGTAATAAAGAAAGACACGGCGAAGAATAAAATCCTATCTTTAACGAAAAATTTCAAAGAAAACTAAGATAAAGAATCTAAAAAGGATTAGGATTAGTAATATAATCTGTAAAATAGATCCGACTCATGTATGAATATTGGCATTATTTACAACTCTTTTTCAAGCAAGAAAATGTTACCGGAGGAAGAAGAGTTAAAAGCAACAAGTTTCGCTATTGGCAAGAGTTTGCTGAAGCTTGGACATCATGTGCAATATTTCGACATGGATGATCCAGATGACATTGTGGAGCTATGTCACTCCCAATTGGACGCCGCTTTTGATACCTGCGAAAGAATCCATGGTGATCCACGCGGTGAAGCATATACGGCAGCTTTACTAGAATTTCTGAATATCCCTCATACCCGCACGCGCTCATTCCATATTTCCTTAGGGATTAATAAGGTACGCATCAAGTTAATCCTCATGCAGAATGGTATTTCAGTCCCGCGATTTCAGGTTTTTCCACACAACCGGGTGAAACTTCGTTCTGATCTAAATTTTCCGCTTTTCGTCAAGGGGGTTGAGTGCGAGAATTCCATCGGCATTGATGAGAATTCTCTTGTGACGGATGTGGAGCAACTGAGAAAGCAAGTTAGAAAGATCAATGAAGAATATAAACAATCCGCATTAGTAGAAGAATTTATTAATGGACGGGAATTCTCGGTAGCTGTTCTGCCGGGAAAGGTCAATCATATTCTTCCGATTACCGAAATTGAGTTTAATGACCTACCACCTGATCGCAGATATCTGGATTACAAAGCCAAGTGGATTACATACTCTGAACAATACAAAAAAACCACACCGATTTATCCAGTCAATTTGACGAAGGAAGAACAGAAATTAATCAGTGGAACGGCTTTGAAATGTTTCCACATACTCGGATTGGATTCTTATGCCAGGATAGATATGCGCTATAAAGACGGTATTCCTTATATCTTGGAGATTAATCAGAATCCGAGTATTAGTGAAGAGGGCAGTGGATATGTTCTGAGCTGCCTGAATCAAGGGTTGGACTATACGGGAATGATTGATGCATTACTTCAAAATGCATGGGTAAAACAAAGATGAAAATACTTCTCCTTGATCCAGAAGAATCGGAGTCTGACTCTAAGAACAAAATAAGTAAAATATCCAGCCTGATAAAACAGTTGAGGCATGAAGTAGTTGAATACAAAGCCAACAAAGCTTTCTATGAAAAAGTGATTAGTGAGAAGCCGGATGTGGTTTTCAATTTAGCTAGTATTTATGGATTGGGAAACAGCAACCTAATACCTGCCATCCTGGAAATTGCGGATGTGCGTTATACGGGTTCAGGTCTGCTTGGCCTTTCCTTAGCGCGCAGTTACACGAAATTATTTACTCTCCTGCTCCAATCAGGCATTCCCTTGGTTCCTTTTATCATCTCAAAAGTAAAAGTTAGCATAGGAGATAA
>JAXGTM010000311.1:0-1606 GCA_040774925.1 Atribacterota bacterium
GGTCTATTCTTACATTGAAGCTCCCTTTATAGAACTTTTGCGGTTCTTTGCCTATTCTTTGACACATTGCCAGATAATCATCTACAGCTTCCTGAAAGGCATTTTTAAGCTTTGTTACACTGTTGCCTTCAAAGGTAATACTATCATCAATACCTATAATGGAACCAAAAAAGATATTGTCTTCACTGTTATATTCGATTTTGGCATAGTAACCTTTATATTCCATTATGTTTTTCAATCTAAATCACCTGTTCTTCTTAAGAATTTAATTATCTCTTTTATTTGTTCTACCTTTAATTAAATGATGCTGAAAGTCCATCCCTCAACAGGCTTATACTTATGGATGGGGAATAATCGCAAAGATAGTGATTTCACCAATATCTGGTCCATAATAAAAGAATATACGATAGGCAGAAGGGGTATTTTGTTGGGCATATGCTTCAAATACTTTTTCACCAGATGGACTTTTAAAAGAATAAATAACATGTGTTTGTAACCCGGGATGTCTGGGATTTTCTCCTAAGAATTTAATTGCCTTTCGTACTGCTTTGAAGTCTTTGTTATTTCCGGGGTTAATTTTCAATTCTTTCAAGGTATTTAGTGCGGTTGGTGTTATTCTTATATTGAAATTCATGATTCATCTAATATCTTTTCTAAATTCTTTAAAGTTTCTGTTTTGCCCTCTTTGGCTTCCTGTAATCCCTGCCTTATTTGTTTAATCAATTCTGGTTTCTCATATATCCAGGCTTCTCTGCTGGGAATGGCTGTTAAGGGTCGTAAGAGAATATCACCGTCCTGTCCCACAAGAATTTGAAATTGATTTACTCTATTTTGGCCAGATATCTTCCTAAGAATTTTTTCACTAATAGTAATCCTGTTTTTAGAATCTATAAACCTGGTATCAAAGGGAATGAATTCTTGAATATCCTTTTCTACTGTCTCCATTTTTTTCACGGTATAACCTCGCCTGTAGTATTTCTTAAAATTATAATATTATGTGGGAAATATTACAAGTGGGAATATGGGATTTATTTATGTAGTTTATGGGGGCAGATTTCAACAAAAAAGTGAATTTGTCATTGCGAACACTGCGAAAGCAGTGTGTGGCAATATCATTCATTTATACCCAAAGAAAAATTATATTTTTCTTTTTCTTAGTGGGTCTATATTCTTATTATCTAGCATTAATCATCCCCTGTGATAACCGATAATTTCAACATTAAATGCGTCTCAACCATTCTATTGTAAACCATTTTATAATGCAAAAACCTTTGTTCAAATGATGTCAAAGATCCTTCCCTTAACATGCTTAATATCTGAGATACTATGCAGTATCTAGAAAATATAATTTATATAAGAATTAAATTGATACTCTAAGACACAATCCTGACTGTCTCTAGAATTATTATTGAGTTACGTTAAATATTAAGGTCTAATCTCCCACAAATTTTTTATTTATATCAAATGTACTAATTTCGAGTCGTGTTGACACTTTAGTAATTAACTAACATAAAAAAATTGGTCATGCATGCCATCTTTCCTATAGAATAAAGTTGATAAAACAAAATCTAATAGGAAGGAGAGAGCACACATGACCAAGGATGAA
>JAXGTM010000312.1:0-1598 GCA_040774925.1 Atribacterota bacterium
ACAAATATCTTTTCAACATATCCTTATGAGTGGATTATTGTTTTTTGTAAGGAAGGAAAAAGAAAGCCCGTCGATAAAAATATAAAAGAGCTATCAAAAATTTCGCAAAAAGAATGGGCTGATTGGGCTATTAATTCATTTTGGGAAATGCAGCCTGCCAAAGCTAAAACTGAAAATCATCCAGCCCCCTTTCCTAAAGAATTGCCTCATAGACTTATAAAGCTATACAGCTTCTATGGAGATACTGTTTTAGATCCCTTTATGGGATCAGGTACAACCGCAGAAGCAGCTATAGAATTAGGTAGAAACTCTGTAGGTTATGAAATTAATGAAGATTATATAGAACTTATAAATAATAAAATTAAAAATGGTTTGAAAACATTTCATGAAAAAAAATTCTTACAACAAAATTTCCTTGACTAACAGATAAAGAGGGCCATCTTTGGTCCTCTTTATCTAATCTAAAAAGTAATATTGACTACTTTATATTCATCTCCTGCTTTAACAATTTTACCACTAGTTAATAAGCCGTAAACATTTTTCTCAGAGAATAGATTATCTAAGAATGTAATGATATCAAAAGACTTATCCTCCATATATTTTACAGATAAAGCCCATAATGCTGGAGCACTAATAAATGGGATTTTGTCAGGTGAATCTCCTATAAGTTTATAAAATCTGTTTGATAAGTTACCTATATCTACTTTATTATACACGCTGCCTGGAGGGTGTAATATATCTTCTCTTCCTCCTATTAGAATAAGAAGAGTAAAATCTTCAGGTAGTAAATATTTTTTTATGGTTGGACTATATTTTGAGTGTTGCTCTACGAACCTTTCATCAACCATAGCATCTGATAAAGTTGTTTTTGCCTCAATAAACATAAACTTCTCTCTTGATTTAGCACCAATATCTATTCTTCCATTCCTATCAAAAAGTTCATTTGGTGCGGGAATTTCTATGGCGGTGATTACCTCTTCACTAGAGCAGTTAGTAAGCAATGCAGTAGCCCAAAGCTGTATTCTTTTCGTTTCTTCAATACTAGTAAAAGTATATAAATTCATGTTTTGAGGATTCTCTATAAAAAACTTGGAATTAGGCAAGTTAATCATTTCTTCTTTAAAGAAGCTTATAGATGGATATTTAGTCTTTATATCTTCGAATTTTTCTCTATAGCTAGGTAATAATTCATCAAAATAACAGAAATTACAATAAAAGCATTTATTGTCTATGTTAAAAAATGCTCCTTCTTGTTTCACAGCATTACACACATTCATAATTAAAGAAAATTTTTCATTTCTATAGTTAGCATTGTCTAGAATAAAATTTTCAACAGATGCATATTTTCTTGTTGTTGCAATCATAGTTCTTTCACCATCTTCTCTGCTAACTCTATAATTTCAGATGGAGCTTCAAACATGAGAGCTTCATTATTAACCTTAGAGCATCTTTGAATATATAGCTTATTGTTAACTTCTTTATATTTTAGCAATAACCCTGTTAACAAACATATAGCTAATTCTGATTGTAAAATTTCTTCGACTTTTGAATTCGGTAAGAAAAAATCTTCATAATACTTATTAAATAAACTAATTAAA
>JAXGTM010000313.1:0-1597 GCA_040774925.1 Atribacterota bacterium
AAACTTTATATAAATCGATTATTTAAGAACACTATTTGCAGACTAAGAGCGTATGTGATAAATTTTTATGACTCAATTTTTTACACCAAAAATTTCATTAAAAGAATTAATCCGAAAATATATTGGAATATGGATAACAAAGTTAATAAAAAAATAATTCGGTTATCCCAATACTTTAAACCTAATGCAGTTAAGATCAATAAAGGAACAATAAAATCAAGTGTATAGCGTGGACCAAATTGAATCCATCCAGTCCCCATTAATAATAAAATGGGGACATTTGTTAAAAAGATAGTAACGAGCAGTACAAAATTTGATATTCTTTTATTTTTATCTTTAAATGCCCAAAAAATTGCAAAGAATACAGGACTCAATAAAAATAAACTTCCCCCCATGAAAAAATTTAACGTATCTTTTGCTAAAAATGGATAGGCAATATATTGATAATAGATATTAATGGGTATGTAATGAACATTAAACCCGCCATACTTAACGTAATCCGCACGAAAGAGTTCACTCATATTGTGATAGGCATAGCCCAGATCAAAAATATTACCAAATCTGGCATAGTTATAATAAAAAACAAACGCTCCAGTGATAACGAGTGGTAGTAAGCCAGCCACGATAAAAGATATAAATTTTTTAGGAGGGAGTTTCCAATATTTATGTAATAAATACCAGGCTGGCCAAATTCCCACTAAAAACAAATGCATTCGGGTTAAGAATGCAGCTGAAATTGCTATTCCGGTTAAGAAAAATGCCCAAAAACCTTCATATTTAACTGTTGCAATATAAGCTAACAAGACACAAAAAACACTTACTACAGAAGACGTGAACCATACTCTTCCCAAGGGAACCATGGTGAGATATACAGTGCCAAATGCAAAAAAAATAATGAATAATCCGCTTTTTACTCTATCCAACGTAATTATGTTTTTTTTATTTAATTCGGAAAGTAGGATGGAAAATAACGAAACGTTGAAACTTCCAAGAAAAATTGTAAATAGAATGTCAGAGAAATTTACCCCAAATATTGCCACTAACGGCATCAGCAGAATAGCCGGAAAAGGTGGCCAATAAGCATAAATTTTATCATTGTAGAGGATAAGGTCATGTATTGTGGGTGGTGTTAAACGAAAGTGGAATTGACCATGTAAGAATGCATCTGCTAAAAAGTTAAAATAATGGAGACCTGATGGTGCCAAGATAGATTTGCCGGTTAGAAATCCTAAAAATATATAAACTAATAGACACAAGAAAAAAATTCTAACAGGGGAGTTAATAATAGTCACAAAATTGGTCAGTTTAAAAAACTTTCTATTTTTCAAATTGTTTCCTTATGCTTAATCGGATTTTTCTTTTGTTTGGAAAATAAGTGTATTAACATCTTGAAGATACTATTATATATGTTTGCAAACAAAGCAATAAGAAAATATAATCTATTTAATGATCAAGAAAATATCAGAGGATAACCAGCCTAAACCCAATTCTTTTATTAATATTGTAAAGCAAAAACATAATTCATATGCAATTATCATCTTTTTGTTGATTTTGGGGATTTTCCTTAGGATCCTCGTAGCATTCAGAGGATTCAATT
>JAXGTM010000314.1:0-1591 GCA_040774925.1 Atribacterota bacterium
ATATTTAGAAGCAACTTCGGGAGTTCTACCTTCCGCAATATATCTCGCCTTTTGGAATGCAATTAAATTTGCACGCCCTTTTGGTTTTATTTGTTTGCCAACAGTAGATAACCCTTCAAAAAATAATCTTTGATATGCAAAAGAAGCATTATTAAATAATGATATTGATGCAGCCATAAAAGTCCTATCCTTTTGTATTCTTGACAACCATATATCTTCTGCCGATTGTTGTGATTCATTATATACAATTTCAGCATCTTTTAATGCTTTATTTATAGATTCAGATTCATTATATCCACGTTCATTTTTATAAAAGTTATATTTGGTTTCTTACATTGCTTTTGCCATTGCACCGCATACATATAAATCTATGGCTGCATTTGGCAACATGCCTTTATTAGATGCTTTATTTATAATATCTATAATTTTCTTTGATTTCCCTTCTGTAGTTTCTCCTTTTAAAGAAAGCCTGTCATCGCCACCTGTCCTGCTTTCCCAACGTTCTTCAAATAAAGGCAAGTTATCCAACGCCCATTTAAAGCTCAAAGGATTTGCAATGTTTTTTATAGCTCTTGCTATAAATTCAGCATCTGCTTCTCCTATAATTTGGATAAGGCTTAATTGCTGTTTTAATGCAGTATTTATTCTCAATACAATTTTTGAACGTGCATATAATTTTGATGCTGTGGTTATTGCTTCTTCTACTGTACTACCTTTAGGAACATAAGACCCTACTGCAATAGCACACATATCCTTAAATTGATTTGCAGCTCCATTATAAATATATCTATTAATATGTTTTTTAAATGTATTATCAGAATTTAATATATTAAGTTCTTTTATAACAGGAGCATACGCATTCCATTTTTCCATACTTTGAATATGATTTATAAAAGTTTCAATAGCATCGGAATTTTTTATGTCAATAGCATGTTTGTTGTATACCCTTTTTATAATAGCCCCTGTTGCTGTTGTCGGCAATCCGAATATATTGCCCTTATCTTCTATATCCACTTCTAAAGGGATAGAAGTCCTGTCAATATTCAATGGAAAATACTTGTCTATTTGATCTAATTGCGTTCCGAATAAATCAATATGTGTATTGTTATATTTTTCTCTTAATAATGGTAAATATTCATCCTGCGACCAATCAATAAACTCTATCAATTTAGGGTCTAATGTATCCGTAATAGCATCAATTTGTTCTTGATATATTCCCATAGCATTAAGTTTAATCATACCATCACTCATTTTTGCTATTGCATAAATATATAATGCCTGACCGTTATTGATTTCTTCTATATGCTCTTGTTCTATAACTTCATCTTCTCCTTTTTCAATATTGAATTTATTTACTTTTGTTTTAACGGTTACTGAAGCTCCGTTAAAATCATTACAAAGTTTTTGTACTTGTAAAATATGATTCCCTTCTCCAAATATCTCTACTATTTTATCATCAATGGCTTTTGTAGTTTCTTTTAATCCGTTTAATTCCTTCTGACGTGCAACTAAAACACCGTTTGTTAAAAAACGTTCATATAATTTACCTCTACCATCAGGGGAATAAACAGCAAAACTTTTTAACATATAA
>JAXGTM010000315.1:0-1584 GCA_040774925.1 Atribacterota bacterium
ATCAAATCCCTTTTTATCCTGAAACACATCAACAAAATCTATCTTCCAGATGATGAATTGTTTTCCTTTTGTTTCTAATTCACGTTTGATATCAATAATATCATTTCTTTGCTTTTTTAAATCTTCCAGTTTTCTGATTACTTTTTCTTTTCGGTCTTCAGCTTTATCTGGTTTACCAAATATGGTTAGCTGGTCTTTACTCCTTAGCTCTATATTTAAGTTTTGAATTTCCTGGTCAATTTTTATAACTTCACTGTCTAAAATTTCACAAAAAATTCTATTCTCTTCCTGTTGCACAGCCTCAGGAGTCTTAAACTTTGCTGAAGGGTCATTCCTGTAAAACTTATCTTTTTCTAATCTTAGACCGTCTAATTTTCTTCTTATTTCTGTGGAAATACTCAAGTCATCCAGATTAAAATTAATATTGCCAATTTTTTGAACTAGACTATCCCCTACTCTTAATCTCAAATTAAAATTAGGCAAAAGCGGTTCTTTTCTTCTTTCCAGAGGCAGGTCTTCCTCCACAATCATAGAAAGCCAGAGTCGCAATTCGGCACAATGCAGTGCCCATTTCATAACATCTACACCGAAGAGATTTTTTCCAATAATTTCCTTTTTTAAGTCAAAATCGCTGCGGGAATAGCCTAAAGAATTATCCGTAATTCTGGTTAGTTCCACTAACATTTTTAAATATCCTAATAAGAAGGCGCCGCTTCCACAGGCAGGGTCTACTACTTTAATGTCACTTAATAAAAAACTAATTTTATCCCAAAGATTGTGATTGCTAAAATATTCTATTGCTTCGCTCTTATCATCGTCGAATATCAAGCGATAAATTATATAAGGAGGTACTTTATGGTTAGACAAGTGATTAAGAAAATACTCCACCAGTGAGCACTTGACCATAAAATCTACTTCCACAGTAGAGGTATAGAAAATGCCCAAATCATTTCTTTCGTAAATCTCTTCAGCTACATTGGCAAATGACTCATATAAATAACCAAGCATCTGAGGATCAACAGCTACCTCAACTTCCAGAGGTAAATCTTCTTTGATGGTAAAGTTATACTTATCCAGAAAAGAGAAAATTTCATCAAATTTAGAATCAGAAATGGTAATATTTCTCTGGTCAAAATCTTCTTTTTTAAAAAGTCCACCATTGAGGTAAGGAAAGAATACCATTTGATTCTTAAGGTCATCAGGGATATATTTTGCTATACCCATATTAGGATAACTCTTGTTGAAGACTTCAAAGAATAATACAGACAACCAATCATCATAGAAAGAGTCGGGAGGGGTATTTTTTCTATTTCTTTCTCTTTTGTATTCCTGATAAAAGTGGGTTATAAATCTGGTGTCAGAATTAAGCCATCCTTTCTTGGCAATAAAATATAAAAACATAATTCTGTTTAAAGTTTGCTGGGTAAATTCATGAGATATTCTTTTATCATTACATTGCTTTTCTACATAATTTCTGAGAATAAAAAATATTTGCTGGAATTCTTTGTAAAACTCTTCATTTACTCTTTCTTTGCTGAAGGCATATTGCCAGTGATTTCTCCAGATATCCCTGAAATTTAATTC
>JAXGTM010000316.1:0-1539 GCA_040774925.1 Atribacterota bacterium
AAAAGTAGAGATGGCAGGATTATCGAAGAAGATGATATTATTGAAGCACTTACCGATGAGGTAGCCATAGCCCTATTCTCCAGTGTATTGTACAGGTCTGCCCAGCTGCTAGATATGGAACTCGTAACTAAAGTAGCACATAAAAAAGGTATCTTAATGGGCTGGGATTTGAGCCATTCCATAGGTTCAGTTCCCCATGACTTTAAGAAGATTGACCCGGATTTTGCAATATGGTGTACCTACAAGCATATTTCAGGTGGACCGGGCTCCAATGCCATCCTCTATATCAACAAAAAGCATTTTGGTACCGAACCGGGTATGGCTGGCTGGCATGGTAACAAAAAAGAGACACAATTCCTACTCTCCCATATACACACACCTGAGACAGATGTGGATGCCTGGCTGACAGGTACTCCCAACATTCTCTCTATGGTACCATTGGAAGGAATTATGAAATTATTCAATGAAGCAGGTATAGAGAACATTAGAAAGAAATCTTTACTGCTTACGGACTATCTCATATTCTTAATTGAAAAGAGGCTGGAAAAATACAGATTTAAAAATGGAACACCGGTAGAACACTCCAGGCGTGGCGGACATATTGCCCTGGAGCATGAAGAGGCATATAGAATATGTCTTGCTTTGAAAGAGAAGAATGTGATTCCTGATTTCCGTGAACCAAATGTTATAAGACTCGCACCGGTTGCCCTCTATGTCTCTTTTGAAGATGTGCATAAAACAGTGGATATACTGGAAGAAATAATTCAAAGTAAAGCATATCAGAAATTTCCACATACACGTGAGCTGGTGGTATAAAAATAATAATCTAAAGAATCCTTGGCCTTCCGATACAAGGCTTATGTCAATATTAACGATTATTATTAAGAGCTTTGTATCGGTATTTACACATTGATCCTAATTACTATTCCTTCTCCATAATGTTATTTCCCCAAAAAAGAAAATCCTCAGATGCTTATTATCTCCTTTTCTTTATAAGATATACCACTTTCTGATAACATTTTTAATTCTTATATCGATAGAAATAACATTTTTAATTTAGTTGAATAATTATTATTGATATTAAGTCCTAATAGTGATATTATGAAAAACAATATAATTGTAATTAAATGTTAGAGCACTGCATCATATTATTTTCTATGAATATCTTCTATGACTGCTATAAATACAATTTGAAAGTTGAAAGATGAAGATAAATGAAACGTCTATTCGGTTTAATGGAAGTATTATTTAACATTATTTATCTAGCTACTGCATTAATCATTGGTTTTATACTAATTTTTAGTGCCAATGGTAACTCTCCCCGTATGTTAGCGGGAATCATGGCTTTAGTATTAGCCGGCGGCGATGCTTTCCATCTCATACCACGGATTTTAGTCATCATAACCGGCCAGCAAGAAGAGCTGAGAGGATTACTGGGGCGTGGAAAACAGATCACCTCAATCACTATGACATTATTCTATCTGCTTCTCTGGCATGTTGGAGTAAATTTTATTTCTAACAAATTCATAAATTCCTGCT
>JAXGTM010000317.1:0-1535 GCA_040774925.1 Atribacterota bacterium
CGTTTTTTGATATGTTTTTAAGGTATGAGGAACAAGCCATTCTCCGTATAATCGTAAATTAGGATATTTAAGGAAAAAATCTTTAATATTCCTATGATTTATTGACCATGCAAAAAATCCAAAATGGTCGTTTTCAAAAGATAAAGTTCTATTTTTGCTCCCCGCATAAATAAAACCTTTATCTATCCAAAGCTGCGTATTTGTCCCATCAATTTTTGGAAATATATAACATATTCCTATTGTTATTCCATTTGTTTCATCTGTTCCAATTCTTTCAATGTGTTGATACTTTAAATGTTCCATTACTGCTTTTATTTAATGTTAATAGGTAATTATACATAAATTTACATATATTGACGCTTCTTCGCTCCGACCACTGCCGACAACTCCACGTCCTCTGCCCCGCTTACCGCAGGTGTTAATCTTATTTTCTATATTTTTCTAAAAATTTTTTAAGCGAAGGGATATTATCTAAAAATTCCACGCTTAAAAACCAATGAATAAATTTTATACATTGACTATTTGGATATAGTCGTTTTAGATTCTTTGTTAGGTTAGTAATATAAAAATAAATAGCAACCCAGCTAATTGTTTTTACGACGTAAAGTATCAACGTTTCATCGCACATAAATTTTCCAATCGCATAAAGTAACGTGATAACAAATATATAAATACCGAATAGCTTTATCGCCGCAAATCCTTTCTTGAATGACACTGGTTCTTTGTTTAACTTCTTTCCCGAAGCAATCCCAAAAATTATATCCACAACAAAAATTATAGTTATTGCAATTATCATGTTAATTACAGGTTCAAAATAACTAATCATAGCCATTATGGCCGAAACAATTACTATCCAAAGTGCTTTTAAAAATTCTTCCATAGTTTAAAAAGATAAAGTATTAAGGTTCCTAAAAATCCACCAAAAGCCGTATAAACGAAATCTAAAATGTTGAATTTTGTTCTTTTGATGTCGTAAATTTCTTTTGCGACGCCTGCTAAGACTGCTGCAATAAGCCCGATATAAGGAGCTGTGAACAATCCTACTGATAAGGCAATAACAATTCCGAAAAGAAAATGCACGAGTTTATCCATTTGGTATATTTTTATTTTGTTCAGCCTCGTAGGCTTCTTTTTCTTCTAAAGTAGCTTCTCGGTAATTATTTATTGTCGCATCTGTAACAGTTATTTGCTTTACATATAATCTGCTTTCATGCTCCTGTAACGTTTCAGCTACTTGTGTTAAAAACTTGCCTTCTGAGGCTTTTAGAATTTTTAATGTGTGTTCTTGTATTTCCATTGTATTATAAATTTAAATTTTATGCACTTGCAAAATTAATATATTGGTTAGCGACTGCGTCAACTAAAAGAGCGTTCCACTCTGGGTAATTTTCTGCGTCGTCTAATTTCGCCCACACATCAGCATGAACGGTGATAGTTATTATTGTCGTTCCGTTAGCTCTGTTAGTTACAAGGTATTGAAGGGAAGCGAGAGAGAGAAGCGGACAATCTTTAAAACTAAATGAAACTTTTAAACC
>JAXGTM010000318.1:0-1530 GCA_040774925.1 Atribacterota bacterium
AAGAACTGAAACTGGGACTGGCGGACTACGTCCACTGGTACAACCATATCCGGATCCATTCCTCTCTGGAATACCGGACCCCGGTGGAATACAGACTGTCTGACCTTAAGAAAACTGTCTAACTTTCTGTAGACGATCCACAGTCCCTCTTTATATATCTGGTCATTGATCTCTTTAATTACTTCATCTTCACGCTTTATTTCCTGGGTGATGGGTGAATAATAGTTGTATCTAATGAAATCGATCAAATCCCCAAAGACATATCCTTCTGGAAAAGTAATGATTGGAAAATTCAGTCTATCTGCCGTTTCTTTTAATGTCGAAGGCAGTTGCCAGTTCTTAGACGATGGTCGATCTATGCACAAACCAGCTGCTCCGCTTTTGATCAGTCCTTCTATTAAAGCTTGATGAATCGATTCATCATCGAAAAATGAAGTTCCGGAAGTCAGCAAGAGTTCCCCCCCACGGAGAAAGTTTAAACTACTCATACCTTCTAGTGTTTGGGCAGAGGTAACAATATTTGAAAGTGCATTTTCTCCTGCCAATAATTTAGAATCTCTGAAGTGGTAACATGAGAGCAAGCTTTCAAGATCAATTTTCATAAGTAACCCCTTAAAGAAAGATTTGGTATTAGTCGGAATCTCATTGATTCATATCCAAGAGTTTCGCCTAGTAGCAGAATGTGCTCGAATTAGTTGGGCTTTTAATAATTATTATAGTGTTCAGAATGAGAAATTTCTAGTTCTCTAGTAAGATATGATGGCCATGGAGATAGGAATATTTTATTGATGTTATTAAATCTACGGCTACTTTTTTGATATGTGATTTATATTGTTTAGTTCAAGCAAATGGATATCTTTATTTCAAAGATTTCGTAATCACCAATTTCCTGCCTCTGTCCTTAATCCCGAATTGCAATTATTTAGTTTCTATATCCAACGAAACTGTTCATCCGAAGATTAGTATTTTCTTCGTATCACAAACAGAGTAACCTATTCAAGACCTATTAGATATCATAGTCCTGAAAGATTAGGGCGAATCTGCGCATCCCAATATGGTAGATGCTTTTCAATTCTGAATTATTTCAAAAATAATCAAGGTGTTACAGTTTCATTATAACAGGATAGCCGTGGGACATATAAGCTGAGTGTCGAACAAAAAATCTCTACTGCAATCCCAATTTTTCTTGGCCAAAAGGAATGATTGAGAAGACCCACTGATAGACTACAATTAAGTGCGCAAATTCAAAAATAAAGGAAAGTCATCAGTTTCTCCGAATTAGGTAAGTGACGAAACCACCCGAAAGGAGATTTAAACTGATGACTCACCCCAATTCTACTGTACGCCTGGAAAAAATGCTAATGCAATTTATGACCGCAACGGATCCGATGTGTTTTGCAATTAGGAAATACAACTTTTGGCAACCAGAAGTACAATTCGTACAAACCTGGTAGGCTACTTCATTAGGGAATTTCGCATACGGTAGCTCTCTCCTGTGAAGAGTAATAGGTGAGAGTGGTGGACCAGACG
>JAXGTM010000319.1:0-1512 GCA_040774925.1 Atribacterota bacterium
CCAAAAATTGTTAATTTATTATAAAAATGACTGATATGGAATTAATCCATATCAGTCACTATGGACTCACCCCTGCCGGGTTGAAACTTTTTGATTTTGTCTGGTGAGAACCGTCACCGGTGGTCACGGTATACAATGTCCTAATACAACTAATAATTTCCCGTCATTTCCTAGGATAAAATCAAAGAATAAATTTTTGTAATCGTAATTATTAACAAAATTTTCATCTAATAGCGGCATGTAATACATTTCATATGAGTTATAATTCGGTGGTGCAAGGGCTGCTACATTAACGCCATGCTCAATAATATAAGATTCAGTATATTTCAAATCCTCAATTCTGAATCCATTTGGATTATTATCATCAGGACCATCATCAGGCATAAATTTCATCACATTTACAGTGACAGCCACTGGCCTGCCATTATCAACTATAAAGGAATCAATAGTCCCGAATACTTTTCTGCATCCTCCGGCAATATATAAATTTGCTACAGATTCCAGGTCGATAACATTAAAGGGCCCGCCTGCAAATTTAAAGCTCCTTTTAATCTTTTCCATTACATTTCCATCCGCATACCCACTGAACAGAGTAATACTCATTTTTCTTTGTGCTTCCTCATCATAGATGTACTCTATTATTGAATTGCCATAAATATCTTTTGTGTTTTCCTCTGTTTTATATGGCAGCATTTGAATCAAACCAACCTGATTATCTCCATCATATATATTCCAAACAGGCAAATGCTCCAAGGGTTTTATATCCCATTCATTCGGTATTTCAGCAGTAAAATAACTTGATCCCACCACTTTGAAACCATCGTTTGCTGCCTTCGGTCTTTCTTCTCCCAACAAAGAAATTCCCTGAAGTGCATAATCTATTTGACTGCTCATTTCTTGATAATGCCTGGCTAGTTCTTCGTCATTCACCGGATAATTTATGTCTGTGGGAAGGCGGTAGAAATAAGTATATCCGTTGCCCTGCAATATAATTTTTGTAGGTACCGGTTCCATATTCATGTCCTTTTGTGTAATCATTTCTCCTATTGTACGGTTTATGGTAAAAAGGAATCCTCCTTGACCGGTGTCATATATTTGTTTATCGAATACAGAAATATGATTATCTGATTCTTCTATTATATATTTGTCTTTCCATTCCTCCGGAAAATATATAGAAAATCCGAGGGTTTCATTTTTATATATTAGTTCAGGATCTATAACCTGCTTTTGACTATTTTCTACTGACTCCCCTGAAGCTTTCTGCGGATCTGTTCCAAATAATATTAAAACAAAGGAAATAATGATAACCGCCGAAAGTATAATCCAAAAAGAGGGCTGCTTATAATTAAGAACATTTTTTATTCTGCTTTTTACATTTCCTTCCCCGAAAGCCAAAGGACTTAATAGTCCGCTTTGCTTAGCGGAAAAAGCAAAAAGCGAGCTTGAATAATTTACGCGGATATCTTCTCCGGTATTTTTCATAACGCTCTCGTCGCATGACATTTCCATATC
>JAXGTM010000320.1:0-1508 GCA_040774925.1 Atribacterota bacterium
AAAAAAACCTTTTTAAATTTTTAACAGTGTTAGCAGATCATGCTTCTTAATTCTGGTGGAGCTGGGAGAGAATAATACTAACTTTAATTTATTTGATTGAAAAATGTTTTCAGCAAGTTTTTTAATATCTTTTTTTTCAATACTCTCTATTCTCTCAATAATATCACGATAATCATAATCTTTATTGTATAACAGGGTATGGCTGGCAAGGCGAAAGGCACAGCTTAGAGTATTTTCCAGTCCCAACAACACATTTCCTTTGTAAATTTCTTTAGCAATTTTTAATTCTATCCCGGAAACATGTTTATCTCTGATTTTTCTGAATTCATGGATTATTTTTTCTACACTATGTACCAGTTTCTCAGAAATTACTCCCGCATATATGTTGAAAGAGCCTGTTTGTTCAAAATACTGGGAATAAGAATGAATATCATAAGCAAGACCCTCTTTTACACGGATCTCCTGAAATAATCTTGAACTTAACCCTCCGCCTAAAATAATATTAAGGAGATCCATTGCAATTTTATCTTTATGTAATCTGGAAACACCTTCAAAACCAAAACAGAGATGTGACTGATTTACTCTTTTTTTAATAAGTTTTAATTCGGGCTGCTTATATAATTTCATATCAATATCAAGCATTTCTCTTGGTCTGCTATTTTTTTCTGAAAAAGTCATCTTTCCTATCATATCTGTAATTATTTCCGGAGGAAAGTTTCCAGCAATACTGACAACCATATTTTGCGGTTGGTATCTCTCGTTAAAATATGGCAATAACATATCCCTGGTAAACATCCCAACCGTCTCTTTTTCCCCTAAAATGTTTTGCCCGAAAACAGAATTTTTCCACATCAATCTATTAATTAAGAAAGTAATCCAATCCTCAGGGATATCCTGATATTTATTAATCTCTTCCAAGACTACCCGCTTTTCAGAGGTAATATCATCCTCCCTAAAAAGAGAGTTATTCAAAATATCTAAAAGTACCTCAAAGGCTTGAACAAAATTTTTATACAATACTTTGCAATATAGGAACGTACATTCTTCAGAGGTAGAAGCATTTATCTCTCCACCCAGCTGCTCAATAGCCTGGGAAATTTCCAGAGTATTCCTTCTCCTTTTAGTACCTTTGAATAGCATATGCTCTATAAAATGGGATATGCCTTGCTCTTCTTTACTTTCGTAGATAGAACCTGCCTTAATTCCGATTACTATGGAAGCTGACTGCATATCTGGCATAAGACAGGAAACAACCCTAAGACCGTTATTCATAACTGTAGATTTATATCTATCCATATTCAGCTAATTTTATCTCCTTTAGTCTGAAAATCTTACCATGTACACTTCTTCCAATTTATTAAAATCGACTTCTGGTTTGATTAATATTCTCTGAAAAAGGTCATGTTTTTCTTTTCTGATAACTGCTACACGACCAATAACTATCCCCTTAGGAATTGTACTACCCATGCCTGAGGTTACTATAATATCATTCTCCTGAACATCGGCAT